>NZ_AZRK01000015.1:40053-41156 GCF_002895485.1 Petrotoga sp. 9PWA.NaAc.5.4 | reverse complement strand
TGTACTTCCACTTATATTCCCCTTACCTGTGATTATTTCAAATGTTAATTGTTCTCCATCTGGATCACTTGCGTAATTTAATAGGTTTATACTTACTCTTTCTCCTACTTTTATATTTTGATCTGGTATTCTTTGCCATGATGGTGGATTGTTAGTCATAGCGCTAACATTAATTGCACCTGTATTTCTGTTGTTATTTCTAAATTTCGGCCAAGGTGTGTCTGCTAACCCCTCACTTTCTCCTTGTATCGCATATAGATAATTATCCCCTGATCCCACATATATAGTTCCATCACTGCCTATCGCTGGGCTTGAAATAATCCAATCGTCTGTCTTATACTTCCATTTGAGTGAACCATCTGGGTTTATCGCATAGAGATAACTATCATATGATCCCACATATATAGTTCCATCACTCCCTATCGCTGGACTTGAAATAATCCAATAGTCTGTCTTATACTTCCATTTGAGTGAACCATCTGGGTTTATCGCATAGAGATAATTATCCCCTGATCCCACATATATAGTTCCATCACTGTCTATCGCTGGGTTTGAAATAATCCCATCGTCTGTCTTATACTTCCATTGGAGTGAACCATCTGGGTTTATCGCATAGAGATAATTATCCAATGATCCCACATATATAGTTCCATCACTGCCTATCGCTGGGCTTGAAGAAATCCTATCTTCTGTCTTATACCTCCATTTGACTGAACCATTTGGTTTTATCGCATAGAGATAATTATCAAATGATCCCACATATATAGTTCCATCACTGCCTATCGCTGGGCATGATAAATCAATCCCAGAGCCAGTTTCATACTTCCATCTGAGTGAACCATCTGGGTTTATTGCATAGAGATAATTATCCAATGATCCCACATATATAGTTCCATCACTGCCTATCGCTGGGCTTGAAGCAATCCCATCGTCTGTCTTATACTTCCATTTGAGTGAACCATCTGGGTTTATCGCATAGAGATAATCATCATATGATCCCACATATATAGTTCCATCACTACCTATCGCTGGGCTTGAAACAATCCCATCGTCTGTCTTATACTTCCATTTGAGTGAACCATCTGGGTTTATTGCATAGAGAT
>NZ_AZRK01000015.1:0-40028 GCF_002895485.1 Petrotoga sp. 9PWA.NaAc.5.4 | reverse complement strand
TGTACTTCCACTTATATTCCCTTCACCTGTAATTATTTCAAATGTTAATTGTTCTCCATCTGGATCACTTGCATAATTTAATAGGTTTATACTTACTCTTTCTCCTACTTTTATATTTTGATCTGGTATTCTTTGCCATGATGGTGGATTGTTAGTCATAGCGCTAACATTAATTGCACCTGTATTTCTGTTGTTATTTCTAAATTTTGGCCAAGATGTGTCTGCTAACCCCTCACTTTCTCCTTGTATCGCATAGAGATAACTATCCCCTGATCCCACATATATAGTTCCATCACTGCCTATCGCTGGGCTTGAAGTAATCCAATAGTCTGTCTTATACTTCCATTTGAGTGAACCATCTGGGTTTATCGCATAGAGATAACTATCATATGATCCCACATATATAGTTCCATCACTACCTATCGCTGGACTTGAAGAAATCCAATCGTCTGTCTTATACTTCCATTTGAGTGAACCATCTGGGTTTATTGCATAGAGATAATTATCCTCTGATCCCACATATATAGTTCCATCACTCCCTATTACTGGGCTTGAAGAAATCCCATCTTCTGTCTTATACTTCCATTTGAGTGAACCATTTGGGTTTATTGCATAGAGATAATTATCCTCTGATCCCACATATATAGTTCCATCACTCCCTATTGCTGGGCTTGAAGAAATCTCATCGTCTGTCTTATACTTCCATTGGAGTGAACCATCTGGGTTTATCGCATAGAGATAATAATCCCCTGATCCCACATATATAGTTCCATCACTACCCATCGCTGGGCTTGAAGCAATCCAATAGTCTGTCTTATACCTCCATTTGAGTGAACCATCTGGGTTTATCGCATAGAGATAACTATCATATGATCCCACATATATAGTTCCATCACTGCCTATCGCTGGGCTTGAGAAAATCCAATAGTCTGTCTTATACTTCCATTGGAGTGAACCATCCGGGTTTATAGTATAGAGATAACTATCCAATGATCCCACATATATAGTTCCATCACTGCCTATCGCTGGGCTTGAAGTAATCCCATCGTCTGTCTTATACTTCCATTTGAGTGAACCATCCGGGTTTATAGTATAGAGATAACTATCCAATGATCCCACATATATAGTTCCATCACTGCCTATCGCTGGGCTTGAAGTAATCCAATAGTCTGTCTTATACTTCCATTTGAGTGAACCATCTGGGTTTATCGCATAGAGATAATTATCCACTGATCCCACATATATAGTTCCATCACTGCCTATCGCTGGGCTTGATAAATCAATCCCAGAGCCAGTTTCATACCTCCATTTGAGCGAACCACTTTGATTTCCAGAACTAACATTAATTACAAATGATGTATTAGTATATGCTCCCTTTGTATCTTTTGCCCTTATTGTTACTCTTTCTCTTCCTTCTGATTCTCCACTGTATGTGTATGTACTTCCACTTATATTCCCTTCACCTGTGATTATTTCAAATGTTAATTGTTCTCCATCTGGATCACTTGCGTAATTTAATAGGTTTATACTTACTCTTTCTCCTACTTTTATATTTTGATCTGGTATTCTTTGCCATGATGGTGGATTGTTAGTCATAGCACTAACATTAATTGCAAAAGCAATAGAAAAAATACTTAGACAAGAAACAATTAAAAATAAAATACTTTTTTTGACCTTACTCTTCACAAAAATCACCCCTTTTTAAGAATAATTTTTTCGATTTCGGTACTTGTCCGCTTCATTTTTAAAGTATAAAATAAAATTAATAAAAAATATAAAAGTTTTATTAAGATAAACATTATAACCATCTGGTTTTATAGTCTGTTCTTTTTTCCAAAAGTTTGAATCCTCTGGTATAGAACTAAAGATATTTTCAACCTTTTTAGATAGTTGAAGTTTATCTTCTTTTTTATCAATTTCTTTTTCACTGAATCTTGAAAATATTAGGAATAAAAAGAGTTTTTTCTTCTTCAGTTGTTGTTCTAAAAATACATCCTGATAAAACAAAAACAATCAAAAGTATCAATAGAATAAATCATTGTTTTTTATTTGTTCTTTCTCCTCTTTATCTAACAGCTATAATGGTTGACTATAATATTCAATATTTGCTTTCAGGTTTAATGTTACCAATTTACTAAAGAAAAAACAGGAATGTGTATAACATTCCTGTATAATATAAACAAACTTATTCAGCAGCATCATAATTACCTGTATTTCTGTTGTTCTTTCTAAATTTCGGCCAAGATGTGTCTGCTAACCCCTCACTTTCTCCTTGTATCGCATAGAGATAATTATCAAATGATCCCACATATATAGTTCCATCACTGCCTATCGCTGGGCTTGAAGCAATCCAAGAGTCTGTCTTATACCTCCATTTGAGTGAATCACGTGGATTGTTAGTATTCGTTTCAGAAGGTATACATCCTACAAGTAAAAAAAGAACAGATACTACTATACTAAATAAAAGTATTCGCCTTTTTCCCATTTTTATCTCCTCTTAATTATACTAATGTACCAGCCTGACCCCCTGTTATTGCAAAAAAATAAGAAAATCCCATTTTTCCAAAATATTCTATTTAATTCATTAAACTGTGCGGTCTTAAGTTAATTTTTTGCCTTGATAACGAGACACTCTTTTTTTATTTATTATGTTGGTATAAAGGTAGTAGTAGTACATGGTTATAAACAAAGTCTTACATTTTTCTTGTACATGTCTATTCTTTTTTCTTCTACCTTTTCAATTGAAACTTTTAATATAAAATTTTCTAAAGAATCATTATTAAACTCAACGCATGACCCTTAAGCAAAATTATAATGATTTTTATTTTGACTATACATAGAAGCATTTTTTAAAAGATCTTACAAAATCTCTCAAAAAATATGGAAGCCTTTTGAATTTTTAGAAAATCGCATCTTTTATATTTCATAACATCTTGTTAGGAAATAACACAATTTCATTTTAAGTTATATTTACGAAAGTTAATTATGTAGTTTCTTAATAAAAAAGTAATCAATCTAATTTACATTGTATCATAAAAAATCCACTTTGTTTACTTTTTTATCATATTTTGATTGTAACATTTAATAACATTTAAATTTATTACATTACAAGAAAGTTGTCCTTGTTTCACATATTCTTATTTTGTATGCAAGCACCTCATAATCACCTTAAATGCTATTAAATCATAAAAACAAGATGCTCGAGGAGGTATCCAGAAATTGAACGACACGAAGGGATATGTAGAAAGCAGGAGTGCTGAGTATTCCTTCCACGTCGAAATGGAATTGAAAGAAAGATTAAAAGACCTATCAAATTTAAACAAAAATATACAAGAATTTGGGATTTTCAGAGGAGCAGGCATTTATAATCATTATATTTCTGCCTTAGTTTATTCCTTAGCTTCAAATAGAAACTTCTTAACAGCATACAGCTATATTTTGTCTATGGGCAAAGAGGGATTAAAAAAGGCAAGTGAATTGGCAACCCTTAATGCCAATTAGATGAGGTAAAAGCTAATAAAAATATTAAAACCAGATACAATTAGTTATCACGTAAGTCTGCTCTATTGCAAAGTTTTTTGAGCAGACTTACCTCTTTTTTAGAACCATAAATAATAGACCTTGCCAATTTTCTTATTTTATTTTTACTATTATTACTTTATTTTATATATTAGACAACTGTTATAGCACCTTTTTTAGCCAATTCAGTATTTGATCTATTACAGCATCTTCAAAAACTCCTGTATAAGATCGATATAGTTCATGACCCATGTTTTCTATATACACTATTTCTAAATTCTTTTTCTGTTTTAATTGATTTTCTTTTTCTGTTAAAAGTTCGTATGGTGTTTTTAGATCTTGGGTGCCGTTTATTATTAGCAGAGGTACTTCCATACTAATAAACTCTTCTACTGTGTTTTTTGTTAATTCACTCCATTGTATTAAATAGCTACCTTTATAATAATCCAAATAGACCTTATCGGGGTCTATTTTTCCATTTTTCATGTCGTTATTAACTTCTTTGAGTTGGACTAATAAGTTTTCTAATAGAGCAATTGTAGCGTTTTGTGAATTATCAAAATTGAATTTCTTTAAATAATTGATTTGATACTCAATTTGGTAGACCATAAGATCTGTAATTTCAATTAGTCCAGGAGAAAGTGCAACAGCTGCTGCAACCTTTTCGTCTTTTACAATATAAGGCAAAAAAGAAGCACCCTCACTATGCCCTATAACGATTATCTTGTCGGAGTCTACCTCTGGGATTGTTTTTAGGTACTTTATAGCAGCCTGTGCATCTTTTATAAAATCAATTGGCATAATGTTTGACGTATCTTGGTTGTTTTTCATCATAGTAAAGTTTCGTTTATCGTATTTTAGTACGATATAGCCGTTATTTACTAGCCCCTCAGAAAGCTGTAGAAACGGAGACATGTAACCTATGGTTTCGTTTCTATCGTTTGCTCCAGATCCATGTACTAACACAATAGGGGGCATTTTTTTATTGTTTTGGATTTCATTTGGGAACATCAGCGAACCATTTAATTCAAATCCGTCAAAACTTGGAAAAGTTATGTCTTTTTCAATGTAACTTTTTTCTTTAACTTCTTTCTTAATTTCTGTTACTTCAATCAGTTGAGATGGGATTTCAAGCTTTGTAAGTCTATCGTTTTTAAAAGTAATATATTGATCTACACCTGAAGATGAGATAACAAAGTTTTCATTGTCTGTAGATTTAATCTCTATATTTAAAACTGCATAATTCCACGTTAATTGATTCAAAACGAGTTGAGGAACAAAAGAGGTGTATGTTCCATCTGTTAATTGTTTATAATATATTGCAAAAATATGATCTAAAATTAGGTTGTTATCTAAAATAATTGCATCTTTTACTTCATAAGTTTTTAAGGTTATACCGTTGAAATCGTTTTTTATCTTTTGTCCGTCATAACTGCTTTTTAAGCTTACTTGTTTTTGGCTGTCCACATAAATATCCAAGCTGTATTCTTTAAAGGTCCAAGCGTTGTCGTATTTAGTTTGTCCAACGTATTTTACCGTATTGGGTCCTACTTGTAAAACCGTTGTGGTTTTGCCTATATAAGAATGGGGATCGAACTCTACAGAGATATTTCCAATTTCAACATTATTTTGGTAGACATAGTAGGTGTAAGTTTCAGAAAATATGAACATTGGTACAAGAATCATGGATAATGCAATTAATATGAGTTTTTTCATATATTTTCCTCCTTTTCTAATTTTGCATTCTCATTTTGGGAATTTTAAAACTTAAGCTTTACCAATATTTTAGTTTTAAATTTTTTCAAAAATACCCCTTCACTTCTAATTCTTACTAATTCTTAATTTCTTTAGTTTTTCGCTACGTGTAGCCAAAGAAGGTGGAGGGCTCCGCCCTGGACCCATTTTAAATTCAAATGCTCAATTTTTGAAAACTCTCATTTCTAAAGTCTCTACTTCTTTTTTAGTCATTCTAAGTTCTAATTCTTACTAATTCTTAATTTCTTTAGTTTTTCGCTACATGTAGCCAAAGAAGGTGGAGGGCTCCGCCCTGGACCCATTTTAAATTCAACTGCTCAATTTTTAAAAACTCTCATTTCTAAAGTCTCTACTTATTTTTTAGTCATTCTAAGTTCTAATTCTTACTAATTCCTAATTTTTTAGTTTTTCGCTACGTGTAGCCAAAGAGGGTGGAGGGCTCCGCCCTGGACCCATTTTAAATTCAACTGCTCAATTTTTAAAAACTCTCATTTCTAAAGTGCTATGATTTTTTAGATGATTTTACAGTTCTTTGCTTAAAAGCTGATAAGTCTTATTTTTTAGTAATCTCCATATTAAAAAATTGAAAATTAAAAACAAAAAAGATAAAGAAGCTAAAAGAACGTATGAATTAACTATAGATACTAACTTATAGATCAAAAATCCAAAGCTGCCAATAAATCCAATAATTATTAGTAATGCAAATAATCCGTTTATGTTTTCTTTCATGGCTTTTTGAGGGTTATCCCAATCTAAATAAGGGTTTGATACGTCAACCAACATTTGTATTAGATTTAGAAAGATATTAACCATTACGGAAAATAAGACAGTTCCCAAAAATTCAAAAAAATTAAGTTTAAAAAATATTGTACCTATGATTAATCCAGTCAAAAAACCAATTGAGCTTATTTGATAGATTTGAATAATCTTAGCCTTTAGTATCTGTTCGACTTCTATAGGGAGCATCTTAAGCTCTTTTAAAAGGTATCCTTCCCTTGAAAAACAAGAATAAGATAGACCATTAAGTGAAGAAGACAAAACAGAAATAAGAGCTACAATAAATATATTATAACCTAATATTTGTTCAAATATTTCTTCAGTTACACCGATTTTATTTAATATTATTGCAAAGATTATTATCATTATGGGAAAGACTAAAACATTAGCAAATCCATTAACTGAAAATGCAGGAGTTTTTAAAAAATAATACCATTCCCTTTTTAAAAGAGCTTTTTCTGGATTAGAGGCTTTGCTAAACCAAGTTAACTCTTCAAAGCTTGTGTCTGTTTTGTTTAAAGAACTATGTTCTAACATGGTTGAATAGAATGAGTAATAGAATTTGTTTCCTAAAAAGTAGGTTAATACAAACAACAGTATATGAAAACCTAAAAACATTAAAAACCATGTCAATCTATTGACTCCAATAGTACTCAAAGCCTTTGTCGCAAGGAAAGCAGGCGGATAAACCCATGCTAACCTTGAAAGGATACTATCAGGGTTAATGGTAATATTTGGGAGTTCTTGGCTATTTTCAATGTTTATAGAAAATGTGTTTCCTGAAAAGAACAGTAAAACAGCTACAATAATTATTAAAAGGGCTGTAGAAAGATATAACAATAGTTCTTTTCGTTTGAATCTTTTTAAGAAGTTTGAAACAATTAAGGTATACAAAAGAACCGTCATTACAGGAAAAACTTGTGACAAAAGAAATACAATAATTGATATTATATAGTACACTGCACTTTGTTTTGTGTATATACCAAAATATATTAAAGTAGGTAATAATATTAGTAACGAAATAATCATCTGATCGAATAGAACGATAAACAGTTTTCCAAAAATTGTTTCATGTGGTTTTAGTGGTAAGGTTATTAAAACCTTCAAATCTTTGTTTGAGAAAAATTCTCCAATTAACACAAAGGCGCCAAGGAAGAATCCAAAAAGACCGGACATCATAATAAAATTAGTTAAAAATAGGTGCTGAATATCCATTTCTGTGTACAATATTAGATTAGTATTTAATATATTAAGGTAAAAGAGAAAATAAACTATAATTAATATAGATATACTAGCAATCATAGCTATGAGAGAGGCCAACTCACCTTTATTTTTTTTAACAGAATACCTTCTTTTGGTTATGCTAAAATGGTGATCTAGTTCAATCGAGATAAGAGAAATCAACTTTTTCACTTTCACTCTTTGTCACCTCTAAAAATAATTGTTCAAGACTCTTGTTTCCTTTTAAGTGTTTAAGTTCTTCGATAGTGCCTTGAAAGACTATACTTCCCTTATCTATTATTGCTATTTCATCACATATTTTTTCTGCGATCTCCATTATATGGGTAGAAAAAAACACCGTATTGCCATTTGAGACATGTTTTTTCATTAAATTTTTTAAGATGAAAGCAGATTCAGGGTCAAGCCCAACAATTGGTTCATCAAGGATCCAGTTTTTTGGTTCGTGTATTAATGCTGCAATTAAAGCTAACTTTTGTTTCATTCCATGGGAGTAGGATAAAATAGGGTCGTTGATAACATTCTCAAGCTTAAACATTTTTATTAACCAACTTCCTCTTTTTCTTCTATCTTCAAGAGAGATCTCAAAAACGTCGCAGATAAAGTTCAAATAAGCTATACCAGTGATTTTTCTAAATAAGAGAGGTTCATCTGGGACAAATCCAATAGTTTTTTTAACTTTTACTGGGTCTTTTTCAATATCAATTCCATCAATAATTACTTTTCCTGAAGTAGGTTTGCTTAGGCCAACTATCATATTTATGGTGGTTGTTTTTCCTGCACCATTTGGGCCAAGAAACCCAAATATTTTCCCTTCTTTGATTTGAAGGTTTATATTGTTTACTGCAATGATGTCTTCACCAAAGCGTTTTGTAAGATTGATCAATTCAATCAAAATGGAATTCCTCCTTGTTGTTATTTTTTTACTCACCTTAGAAATTCCAAAACCTAAGTTTTGCCAATATTTTAGTTTTAAATTTTTTCAAAAATACCTCCATAGCTCTAATCTTTACTAATTCCTAATTTCTTTAACCTTTCGGTACTTGTAGCCAAGGAAGGGGAGAGGGCTCCGCCCTGAACCCATTTTAAATTCAAAATTCTATTTTTAGAAAATTATCGTTTCTAAAGTCCACATTTAATTTCTTTAACCTTTTGGTACTTGTAGTCAAGAAAGGGGGAGAGGGCTCCGCCCTGAACCCATTTTAAATTCAAAATTCTATTTTTAGAAAATTATCATTTCTAAAGTCCACATTTAATTTCTTTAACCTTTGGGTACTTGTAGCCAAGGAAGGGGGAGAGGGCTCCGCCTTGAACCCATTTTAAATTCAACTGCTTATTTTCTGAAAATTACTTTTTCTAAAGCTTCTACATAATTCTCACTAATTCTTAATTTTTTAACCTTTTTGGTACTTGTAGCTATATAGGAGAGGACTTCACCCTGGACCTGTTATAAATTCAACTGCTTATTTTCTGAAAATTACCTTTTCTAAAGTACCTGGTTATTTTTTATGTTTACTTTAAAGATTATAAAACTTAGGTTTTATTTATATTCTAAGTTTAAGGTTTATATAAAATGCATGATTAACTCGAATTCTCACCAAATATGAATGCTTTTAAGTTCTTTGCTATGTGTAACGAGGGAAATATTTGGAGTATTTGACTTATATCTCCTTTTTCTCAAATGTATAATAAGCAAAGAATATACAAACAACTCCAATTAGTAAAAGTATAATCGTATATATCCAATTAACTCCATCATGAAAAAGTTCGGATCCTAAGATATATTTATAGGTATTCATAAAACCAAGAGGTTTTATGAAACCTAAAGTTGTTGTTATTGTTAATAATATAGCACTTGCGAATAAAGATTTTATTTGTGCGTTGAATAATACACTAAATAATAGGGTAACACTGTACCAAAAGAATCCCCCTGTTAAAACAGGAATCATAAATTTAAAGATCAAGCTATGGTTGAAATCTTTTGCCGTTATTATAGAGTATATTGAAGGTAAAATCGATAGTGTAAACATTATTATCAATAAAGTTATTATACTTACCAATAATTTATTAATAAATATTTTTCTTCTGGGCAATCTTGCAACTAAAAATTCTATGGTTGCGCGTTCATATTCACGAGAAAAAAGAGAAAAAGCTAAAATAATTGAGATTATAGGTACAAACTGGCCAAAATTCTTTCCAAACCATTGTGATGTTATGTAAAAATTCCAATCTTTTAAGTTTTCGACAAAATTATCTCCAAGATATTTTTCAACAGAAGGCAGTTCTTCTGAAAACATGCTCACTGTGAAATCTTGGAATGGTGCAAAAGTAAAAAATATTCCTATCATTAGGGCGAAGATTATAATTACTTTTAGACGTATATCTAAGAATTCTTTTTTCATTTTTTATCACCCCTAATTTGATTTTTTGCGATGGCTTCAAATATCATGTCAAAAGTTGCTGCTTCATAATTGCAATTTATCTTGTCTTTTTCAATTATATAGACGTTCTCTTCTTCAGTCTGTTTGTATAAATAGCCATTTAAAGTTGTAGTTTTGTCAACAGCACATGCAACATATTCTTCTTTTATGTTATCTAAATAATCCATCAAAGCAATTTGTCCGTTAACCATTATTGCGACTTTATCAGCAATTTTTTCAACTTCTGAGAGAACGTGGCTTGTATAGAAGAAAGTCTTTCCTTTCATGGAAAGATTCCTGATTATGTCAAATAATTGTAGCCTTTTAAGAGGATCTAATCCCTCTGTTGGTTCGTCTAAGAAATATATATCAACATCTTCTGATAATACAATAGACAAGTAAAGTTGAGTTAGCATTCCATAAGACAATTTAGAAATCTTTTCTTTTAATGGAATTTCAAACTCTTCTACAAAGTTGTAGGCTTTTTCAAGTGAAAAATTATTAGATATCGAAGGTGTTATTTCAAGCATTTTTTGTACAGTTAAGTTTTTATACAGTTCTTTTTTTTCAGGAAGATATGAGTATGTGCCATTTAAATATATTTCTCCAGAATCTTTTTTTCTCATACCCAAGATACATTTAATAGTAGTTGTTTTTCCCGCACCATTTGGACCTAAAAGTGAGAATATATTAGATTTTTCAACTTGTATATTTACTCTGTCTACAGCAAGTTTATCATCGTAATATTTTTTGAGATCTTTAACTTCTAAAATCATTAAAATCCCTCCCGACCACTTCTTCAAAGATTTTTGAAATTTCATCTGGGGATATTCCTGCATTCAAAGCCTTTTTTAATGTTTGTTTAATTTCTATCAATATTTCATTATTGAAGTCTTCAAGGTTTTCTACTTTAACGGTATAACCTTCTCCACGCTGTACTTCTATAATTCCTTGTTCGCTAAGTTCTTTGTAAGCCCTTGAAACAGTGTTAAAGTTTACACCTATATCTTCCGCAAGCTTTCTAACTGAAGGCAAAAAATCTCCTTGTTTTAACTCGCCCTTAGCTATCTTCATCTTAATTTTTTCGGTAATTTGTTTGTATACGGGAACATGCGAAGAAAAATCTATACTAAACCACATAAAACTCTCACCTTTCAACTAAAATAAATTAATTACTGTACTATTGTACTATGATAGTAAATGATAAGTCAAGGAATAAAATAAAAAAAGTTACGATCCAACGTGATAAGTTGATTTTTAAAAAAAATAATGTTATAATAATTATGCCTTAATAGATGTGGCTGGGTCCTACGCAATAAGAACCCGTGAAACTGGTCAGGCCCGGAAGGGAGCAGCCATAAGCGGGGATTCTTAGGTGTGGTAGATAACCCAGCCATCTTTAATGAATTTGGAGGAAGATAGAATTGGTAAATTCAAAAAAAGAGAATAAAAAATAT
The DNA here is from genome assembly GCF_002895485.1 of Petrotoga sp. 9PWA.NaAc.5.4. Classification (NCBI taxonomy): domain Bacteria; kingdom Thermotogati; phylum Thermotogota; class Thermotogae; order Petrotogales; family Petrotogaceae; genus Petrotoga; species Petrotoga sp. 9PWA.NaAc.5.4. The sequence continues at coordinate 28,861 of NZ_AZRK01000015.1, read as the reverse complement.
GAAGATGTTCAAATATATGGACCTGATGAAATAGCAGGATTAAATATTGAAGAAGTAATTGAAAAAGTGAGCAAAGAGCTCATTTCTTCAAAAAGCAAACAAAAGAATAGACCAAATATTGAATTTGAGCATTACTATACGGAAAATCCTACGTCTGAATTAATCGTAAGGAATTTATCTTTACGATTAAAAAATGGTCATCAGTATATTTTCAAAGCACCATCGGGGGTATATGGAAAAAAGCGAATCGACAAAGCGAGTATTTTGCTAATAGAAAATGTTAAATTAACAAACGAAAAGGTTTTAGATATAGGTTGTGGTTACGGTGTAATTGGAATTACTTTGAAAAAAGAATTTCCAGGAATCAATTTATATATGAGTGATATAAACATACGAGCCGTTGATTTTTCGAAGATCAATTCAAAAAATAACAATGTAGAAGCAGTTATTAAACAAGGGAATTTATTTGAACCTTGGGAACACGAGATGTTTGAAATTATAGTTTCTAACCCGCCTATAGTTGCGGGAAAAGAAGTTTTAAAAACGCTCATAAAAGATTCTAAGGAGCATTTAAACTCTAATGGAAAGTTGTTTTTGGTTGCTTATCATAATAAAGGAGGAAGCAGCTTAGAATTACATATGAAAGAAGTTTTTGGTAATGTAATTGAACTTGAAAAATCTGGTGGAATTAGAGTATATATGTCGATAAAGAGGGATTGAAGTGTTTTTTGGATGCAAGAATTTATCTTTTAAATATAATGAATTTGAAGTATTAAAAGACATCTCTTTCGAAGTGAATAAAGGAGAGTTTATAGGATTAGTTGGAAACAATGGGAGCGGGAAATCTACGTTGTTAAAAGTGTTGTGCGGTATATTATTTGCTGATAAAGGTGAGGTTATTTTCCAAGATAAATTACTAGATGAAAAAAGTAAAATAAAAATAGGATACATCTTTCAAAACCCAGAAAATCAAATAATAGGAGTCACAGTAGAAGAAGATGTTGCTTTTGGTTTAGAAAATACTGGTGTTCCACGTGAAGAAATGATAAAAAAAATCAAATGGGCTTTATCTACCGTCGGATTAGAAACTTTAGAAAAAGCCGATCCAAATACATTATCAGGAGGGCAAAAGCAAAGATTAGCTATAGCTTCGATTCTTGTCATGGAACCGGATATAATATTAATGGACGAACCTACTTCAATGTTGGATCCAAAAGGAAGATCAGAGGTTCATAAGGTAATTGGAACTTTACTTTCCTTAGGAAAGACTATTATTATAGCTTCACATCATGCTTCTGATTTAATTCACGTTCAAAGGATTATAGCTTTGGACGAAGGAAGAATAATTTACGATGGGGATAGAAAGACATTCTATGAAAAAAATATTTTGCCAATCGAATTGCCTTTTAAAGAAAAAATAATGAAAGAAATGAATTTAGCATTTGAAAATTTGGTGAATGAACTATGTCAATAAAAATAGAAGATGTGGATTATATATACTCTTTAAATACTCCTTTTCAGAAAGAAGCGTTATCGGGAATAAATTTGGAGATAAAAAAAGGAGATTTATGGTTAATAGTCGGACATACAGGATCAGGTAAGACTACTTTAATAAGCCTAATGAATGGATTAATACTTCCTTATAAAGGGAATGTTTCAGTCGATGGTATGTCAACAAAAGACAAAAAGGTGAACATTAAGAACATTAGAAAAAAGGTTGGAATAGTTTTTCAATATCCTGAATCTCAATTTTTTCTTCCAACCGTAAAAGAAGAGATTTTATTTGCTCCTAAGAACTTTGGAATAGAGATCAAAGATGATGTGCTTAAATATTATCTTGATTTAGTAAAATTACCTTATAATTATTTAGAAAAAAATCCTTTCGAACTATCGGGGGGAGAAATGAGAAAAGTTGCAATAATATCTGTTCTTTCCTACAATCCTGATTACATAATATTTGATGAACCAACAGTAGGACTTGATTATTCAACCAAAAACTTTGTTTATTCTTTGATTGAAGAATTACTTAAATTAGGCAAGACTATAATATTATCGACTCATTGGATAAGTGAATTTACAAGTTTTAAACCTAATGTATTCGTTCTTAAGAGTGGAAAAGAACTTTTCAAGGGAGAATTTGATAATTTTGTTCTTCAAGATGAAAATGCTTTAACACAAGCTGGTATAGTATTAGATGAAAAATTACAGTTATATAAGTGCGCATTAAAGAAGAAAAACTTCGAGTTAGCGAATAAAATTTCGTTAATTTGATTTTTTATAATTTATATTAAAAGGTGTTCTTCTCCGGGTTTTATTTCTTCATCAAGTATTTTCTTTTTTATTTCTTCTAATTTTTCTTTTATTTCTTTTCCTCTATACCCTTTTTTAAGTAAAACTTCTCCAGAAATAGAAATATTCAAAATTTTTAATTTTTTTAGATATGTATAATAATAAGATAGAATTTCTTCCGGTAATTTTACTGCAAAAAAAACAATTTGTTCGTTATCAAAGTTAGAAGTTAACTCATATAAATAGGATATTCTAAATTCTTCTTTAAGAGATATTTTTTTTGTTTTTATTGATAATTCATCGTAAGCCTGTTTGACTTCCTGTAACTTTTTTATAAAGTCTTTAGGTAATCCATATCTTGTTATAATATTGTTCAGCGCATTTACAGGAGTATACTGCAAAATTACATACAAAATTAGATGGAGAATTCTAACCTTAACTAAATAGTTATTTAATTCATTTTTAAAATACTCGATTATTTTAAATAATTTTTCAATGTCCGATTCTAATGTTGGGGTATAGTAAGTGTTTTCAAAAAGATGATTGATAATATTTAACTTACCCATTCTCTTAATGGCTTTCAAGGGTTCTGGTTCTTCTAATATTTTCTCTAATTCCTCCCTAAGTCTCATTCCAGTTACTCTTTCTAAATAATTCTCCTCAACTGCTTCTATTAATTTTTTTAAAGTATTTGGTTCTATTTCAAATCCAAATCTTTGCTCAAATCTAATAGCCCTTAATATTCTTGTGGGATCCTCTATAAAAGAGAGCGGGTAAAGTATGCGTATTTTCCCCTCTTCAAGGTCTTTTTTACAATTAAAAAAATCAAGCAATGTACCAAAAGAATCTGGATTTATTTTTATAGCCATTGCGTTTATTGAAAAATCCCTTCTATATAAATCTTTTTTTATAGAAGAAAAAGAAACGTCTGGTAATTCTCCAGGTTGTTCATAATATTCGGTCCTTGCAGTAGCAATGTCAATTCTGATAACTTTCTCAGAGGTACGATAAAATATAGAACACGTATGAAAATTAGGGTGTTCAATATATTTAGCTTGTAATTGTTTTGCTACATATTTACCGAATATTAATCCATCTCCTTCTACAACGATGTCAAGATCCGAAGGAGTATATTTTTTGTTTTTTTCATCATTTTTTATAGCGAGTAATACGTCTCTAACGGAACCTCCAACGACGTATGCATTCATATCCAATTCACTGGCATAAGAACCGATTAATCTTAGAATATTTCTTACAGTAGCGCTTAAAATCTTATTCAAATGTTCTTTAAGATTTTGAGATTGATATTTCTCTCTTAAAAGAGGATTAGGAGAAAAATTAAAAACACCATTAGAAGCTCTTAGAATATCTGTTCTGGTCACTATACCTACCAAAATATCATCTTTTAAGATGGGAATTCTACCAATATCTTCTTCAGCCATCATTTTTCTTATTTGAGTAAGAGAGGTTTCAACATCGGCTACTTTTAAATTTGTGCTCATTATAGATTTTATAGGAGCATTCTTCAAACCGTGTTTCATAGCTTTTTCAACATCTTTTTTGGTAACCATGCCTACAAGTTTGTTATTTTCTATTACGGGAAGTCCTGAATGACCTGTTTGATACATAATTTCATAAGCTTTTTCAATAGTTTCATTAGAAAATATTGTTCTTACTGGAGAAGACATAATATGTTTTGCCTTTAAAACAGGTAAAAAAGACGATTTTAAAGATAGTTTTAGTTGGGATATTATTTTTGGTACACTCTGATCTTTAATTTTAGCTGAAGCGGCCTTTTTATGACCACCTCCACCAAAAATGGATAAAACTTTATTGACATCTATTTCATTTACTTTAGATCGTGCGACTATATAAATATTTTTGTCCATTTCACAAATAACAAATAAAACATCTGGTGTAAGTGTTTCAAATAGTTTGTGAGTAATTACATTTAATCCTCCAATAAATTTTTCTACTTTTGCATAGGCTATATGTATATTTATTTCCTCTAAATAAAATTCTTCAAGATTTTGATATAACTTTTCAAAAAGTTCTTTTTGTTCTAAAGTCATATCTGAAGAAACAAATTCTTCTACTTCCTCGATTCTTGCTCCACCTTTTATTAATTTAGCGGCAATTTCATGATCAAAAGCGGTTGTTGTTGGATAAACAAAATTTCCTGTATCTTCATGAATAGCGATCAAAAAAAGTGTTTCCAACGTATCAGCCACGGTTATAGATTTTTCTAAAATCTTGTCAACAAGTATTGTTGTCGCACTTCCGACTTCTTTTGAAAAGTTATTACCTTTTATGTTTTGTTCTTTTAGCTTAGAATGATGATCATATATGTCTACGCTTATTCCACGATCCATAAGTTCTTTGATAACTGTTGGAATACGTTCCATATCAGACGTATCAGTGATAACTATCTTATCAAACAAAGCTGTTTTTATTTCATCTTCGTATTCTTTTTGAAAGTCATGTACCTTAAAATGTTTGATATCGTATATGTTCAAAAATTCCTTAAGATTTTGTTGAGGATCTCCTTCTATTACTACGATGGAATCTTTATAAACCAAAGAAGCAGCAATTGCAGCAGCAAAACCATCAAAATCGGGATTTTTATGTGTTGTTATAATAACTTTTGACTTCAATTTAAAGTCCCCTTATATTTTTGTTTACCTGTTTTGGAAATTATAAAACTCAAATTGTATATTTTTTGAATTTTAGTTTTTTCAAAAATATTTTCTCAACTCTAATCCCCACCAAACTTTTATGGAGAAGTGCTTAGATATGAACGCACTTTAACTTCTTAAATTTATCTATCTTGTTGCCAGTTAATTATAACACATCGCAGTCTCAAATTCCTTAGCTATTGTATATTTATAATGAGAAACAAAAAAACTAAGGCACCTCTTTTAGAGATGCCTTAGTTATGGTGGGCAGGGGCAGAATCGAACTGCCGACACACGGATTTTCAGTCCGTTGCTCTACCGACTGAGCTACCTGCCCTACCGTTTTTAAAATATGGTGGGCGCTGTAGGGTTTGAACCTACGACCTTCTGCTTGTAAGGCAGACGCTCTCCCACTGAGCTAAGCGCCCATACCAATCTTCATAAAAACTGGCGCCCCCAACCAGATTTGAACTGGTGTCTTTGGCGTGAAAGGCCAATGTCCTTGACCGCTAGACGATGGGGGCTCTTTAGTTGACCTGAAATATATTATCATAAAAATGATAATATGTCAAGATATTTATAGATATTTTTACTTACAATCTAATTTTTTTATCTTTTTTGCAAGTTTACAAGTTTTTTAGCTACTTCAGTCACATCTCCGGCTCCAACAAAAAGTAAAATTATGTCCTTTTCTTTGATTAAATCTTCTAATATTAGGTTTTCTGAACCATAAAATTTTGAAGGAACTCCTTTTGATTCAAGCGCATCAACAATTTTTCGTTCATCTACTCCCTGTATGGGTTCTTCAAAGGCTGAATAAATTCTGTAAACAAACACTGCATCAGAATTTTTTAATACTTCTACAAAATCTTTAAAATGATAATATAATCTCGTAAATCTGTGTGGTTGAAATATGGTAAGTATTTTTTTATCAGGAAAATATTCTTGCGCTGCTTTTATGGTAGCTTCAATTTCATCAGGGGTATGGGCATAATCATCTATAACACAAATATCGGATGTTTTAAAAAGAATATTGAATCTTCTTTCTACAGAACGATAATTTAAGAAAGATTCTTTTATAATGTCAAAATCTATACCGTATTCTAAAGCAAGGCTTGTGGAAGCTAAGGCATCATAAGCATAATGCAATCCCGGTAGTTTCAAAATAATAGTACCAATAAAAGTGTTTTTTCTGTATATTTCAAACTCTTGAAAAGTTGAATATTGTCTTCGATTTTTTAATATAAAGTCTGCATCGTTGTCTTGTCCAAAATATAAAACTTTTTTATCCTGCAAATTCCATTTGGAAAGATAAGAATCATCTTTGTTGAGTAAAACTAATTCTTTTGTTTTATTTACAAATTCTAACAAAGAGTATTCTAAATTTTTAAATTCACTTTTATAATGTTCTAAATGATCTGCTCTCAAATTGTTAACTATCGAAAAATCAGTCTGACTATCTTTTATAAATCCGTCACTTTCGTCTACTTCAGCTATAATAATGTCTTTACCAATTCTGAAATTTCCGTCTTCCAAAGAATCGTGCATGCCTCCTAAAAAGACAGTCGGATTCTTTCCGCTATTTTTAAATATTTGGCTAAGCATTGCAGTTGTCGTAGTCTTTCCATCAGTTCCTGTAATGCCAATTGACAAATTATTCTTTAGTATTTCATTCAGCAATTCCATTCTTTGAATAACTTTTATCTTTCTTTTTCTTGCTTCTATTATTTCGGGGTTATTATCTTTCACGGCTGTTGATCTAATTAATAAATCAATATCAGGTAAAAAAGAGTCTTGAGTTAATCTTATACTTATCCCTTTTTTTAAAAGATATTCTACACGTTCATTGTATTCACTGTTTGAACCATATACACTTTCTTTACCTTCTTTGTAGTATGTATACAGAGCCAATGCACTCATTCCAATTCCGCCAATACCTGAAAAATAATATTTCATAAACTCCTCCTCTGGAAATTTCACAAAACTATTAAATCTCTTTTTTATAATTCTTCGATGTTTTCAACGATTACTTTTATAGCAGAATTAACTTTTGGTTGATACAAGTAATTTTGAGGCTTAATTTTTATATTGTTGATAAAAGTTATTAATTTTTCTACATCTATTGAATTTTCATCAAAGACTTCTGCTTTTCCTAATTTTTTTAAAGATAGAGCGTTTTTTTCTTGATGGTTTTCTGCAGCGCCTTTCCAAGGAATTAAAGCTGCTTGCAGATCATAAAAAAGAATCTCTGCTATCGTTGTAGCTCCGGCTCTACTAACCACGCCATCACAAACAGCCATTATTTTATATAATTCATCAATATATTCAAATGTATGAACATTTTTAAAAGTTTTAAATTTCTCTATATTTTTTGTTATGTGAATATAATTATTTGACTCATCTTTTTGATACACTTGATACATTATATCATCTAATTCTTTCGAGCTTAAACTTCCTCCAAAAACTAAAATGCATCGTTTATAAAGGTCCTCTATACCAAATTTTTTCAAGTAGCTTCTTTGTATGATTTCATCTGGAGTTCTTATGGGATTACCAGATAAAATCATTTTATCGTTTAATTTCGTATCTTCGTAACTCACAAAAATTTTTTTGGCATATTTTGATAAGAATTTATTTGATACACCCATAATAGAATTTTGTTCATGTAAATAAAAAGGAACTGCACAACTTTTCAACGCCAAACCAACAGGAACTGTTACATAACCACCCGTTAAGAACCCAAAGTCCGGCTTAAAGTTTTTTATGATTTTTTTAATTTTTTGTTTTTCTACAATTACTTTTATAATCCTCGAAATATTTTTTGGATTATAAAAAGGCCTTTCTAAGCCTTTTACATTTATAGTATATATCTTAGCTTTTGGAAAATCTTCGGTTAATTTTTTTTCTTCTAATCTTCCTTTGGTCGCAAAATAAATTACTTCAAAATCTCTGTAATTTTTATCAAGATATTTTAACAGAGTCAGAGCAGGATAGTAATGTCCCCCCGTACCCCCACCTGAAAAAACAACTTTGAGTTTTTTGCTTGATTCATTCATCTATATTTTTCAACTCCGAATTATTATATATTAAACCTAAAGCCCACCCTATAGAAATTAAAGTTACTATCAGCGATGAATTTCCATAACTCATCAACGGTAAAGTAACCCCTGTAACAGGCATCCAAGGGACTCCCAAACCCACTAAAGTGTTTATGGTAACCTGAAAAAATATCCAAAAAGATATTGATGAGCAAAATACAAAAGTTGTATGATCGTTGGTTAAAGAAGCCATATAAATAAGTTCATGGCAAAGAAAAAAGAAAAGAGTTACTACCATTGCTATACCTAATTTTCCCCATTCTTCACCTATTACTGCGATTATAAAATCGCTATAGGATTCTGGGACATAATATTTGAATTCTCCATTAAATGGACCTACTCCAAAAAGACCGCCGTTCATAATCGCATCTCTTGCTTGTTGAGACTGAAACGTATCGGGACTTTTGATTCTTGATAATTGATATGACTCAAGTAACTGATCCTTAAATAAGTATAAAATCACTCCAATGAATATAATAACGAAAAGGAAAAAAAACAAAGATTTTTTATCTTTAATTCCTAAAAAAATTGTCACAAATGCTAAGATACCAACTATTATAGTAGAACTTAAGTCAGGTTCTAAATATATTAGCGTAATTGTAATAAGACACAAGAAAATTGGGAATATAATTGTAAGAAAAATATTCTTGTGAGATTTAATTTTTCCATAATAAAAAGCTAAAAAAGCAGGCAATAACAGTTTAGCCAATTCAGATGGTTGAAATTGGAATCCTCCTAAATTTATCCATCTTCTGACTTCAGCTATAGGATTACTTAATAAAACAATTATTAATAAGAGATTTAAGAAGACAAAAAATGAAATCATTATATATTCGCTTTTAATGAAAATGTCTCCGAATATGAAAGCGATTATAGCTCCACTAAAGCCCAAAAATAATGCTAAAACGTATGTTTGAAACTTTTGATCAGGGTTTATTTCTTTTATATTTTGAATAGCAAATAGGGAACTATAGATAAAAAAAACTCCTATAAACAACGTTATTCCTAAAATTATTAGAAATGTCATAAAATTTCTTTTCAAAACAATTTTAGAATTTTTCATAATAGCCTCTCTTAAACTCATCTACCAAAAAATTAAAATGTTTCCCTCTTTCTTCATAATTTTTGTACAAATCAAAACTCGCTCCTGCGGGGGAGAAGACTACATTATCTCCAGGTTCACATACCTCGCTTAAATATAAAAAGACTTCTTCTAAGTTTTTCTTAAAAACGAATTTATCGTTTATATCATATTTTTTGACTTCTTTTTCCATTTCGCCATAGACTATTACTAATTTTGCATAGATTTTGAGTTCTTCTATTAAAATAGAAAGGTCTTCATTTTTAGGTATTCCACTTAATATAGCGACATAACTATTATTTCTAAAACATTTATAGGCACTATAAGCCGAATGAACGTTGGTAGCTTTAGAATCGTTATAAAATTTTATACTATCAAATTGATCAATTAATTGTAAACGAAAGTTTAAAGGTTTGAAAGTAGCTACTGCTTCTTCAATTACTCTTTCACTAATACCTAAATTCAGAGCCGTTACTATAGCAGCGACTAAATCTTCTTTTAAAGTATCAACTTCAAAACTTTCATTTTCAATTTTAACACTTTTATTCAAATATCGTATATACTTTCCATCATACATATTTTTAGAAAAAGTTAGAATATTTTTATTTACAAAATACTCTAAAGATATATCCTTTAAGGTATCTTCGTTTACAACGATAATTCCACCAGCTTTGAGAGTTCTTTTCAACATTCTTGTCTTTGTTTCATAGTAATCTTTCAAATCTTTATGCCAATTCAAGTGATCCGGGGCTAAATTTATCAAAGTAGCGATATCAGTAAAAAAGTTTTTCGACCAAAATATCTGAAAAGAACTGACTTCTAAAACATAATTTTTCAGATCTTTAGGCGCTTCTATTAAAGGTGTTCCTAAATTTCCTCCAACAAACGTTAAAGGATCGTTATATTTTAATATATGGCCTAATAAGCTTGTAGTGGTAGATTTTCCATCTGTACCTGTAACGCCTAAAAAAAGAGCCTCTCTATTTAATCTTTTTATTTTTTGCCACGAATATTCGATTTCTGTTGTATATTCTATGTTATTATCAAAAATGATTTTAGCTGGCAAACTTTGAGGGTTTATCCCAGGACTCATAATAGCTAAATCACAATTTTTTAATAAATCCCCATGCTTTTCTTCGAATTTTATATTATTAAACTTAAAAAATAGTTTGTCTTCTTCTAAAAACTCTTTGTCTTGACTTACAAATATTTCATTACCTTCTTTAAGTAATTCGTTAACGAGTTTCTTATTACTTATACCATATCCTACTAAACAAATTTTCACACAATCCCTCCCAGAGCAAGAAAGCCGAATAAAAAATTTACCAGCCAAAACATCATTACTACTCTCTCTTCTGACCATTTTTTTAATTCAAAATGATGATGTAAAGGAGCCATCAGGAATACTCTTTTTTTACGCGTTTTATAGCTTCCAACTTGAATTATAACGCTAAACATTTCTATTATAAATATAAAGCATGTAAAAATAGTGAAAAGTTCCAAAGAATGGTATAAAGCTATGGTTCCCAAAATTCCCCCCAAAGCTAAAGATCCTGTATCTCCCATAAAAATCTTAGCTGGTTTTATATTAAAAAATAAATAAGCTATTACAGGTAAAATTAATATTGAAATCTCATCAAACTTTAATTGGGCAACAACTGATGTGAAAAATGCAGATGAAATATAAACTCCTCCTGCAAGACCATCTAAACCATCTGTTAAATTAGTTGCGTTAGACATGCCTGTAAGATAAAGTACTCCCCAAATCGGATAAAAAAATTTAATGTCCCATTTCGCTTTAAAAAAAGGAATAGTCAAATAGGTATGAGGGTTGAATATATATATTAGATAAATTACTACTGTTGAAAAGAGGAGTTGTAAAATGAGTTTTTTAATAGCTGTTAATCCTGTTGAATCTTTTTTTCTAATACTTGAGTAATCATCTATAAATCCTATCAATCCAAATAGTAAAGAAGAAACACTTATAACTAAAAATAAAGGGTCTTTTTTAATAATAAAAGTTACCAAATTCAAAGCGAATATTGACAATATAAAAATTACTCCGCCCATTGTAGGAGTTCCTTGTTTATAATTGTGTAAATCTGGACCTTCTTTTCTTATATATTGTCCCAACTGTCTTTTTTTCAAAAATTTAATATAATATGGATAAATAAAAAGTAATAAAAAAAAGGTTACAACGGAAGCGATAAATATTGTGCTATTCATAATAGATCACTTTCTTTAATATATTGGTTTATGCCAGTTGCATGAGAACCTTTAATGTATATTAAGCCTTTTTCTGAATGTTTTAACAAAATTTCTTTTATTTGTTCTATATTGTCAAAAAACACAGTTTTATCATCTGATTTTAAAAATGTCGAAAATTCTTTGTTTGGATCATAAAAATAAATATAATCAAAAATGTTCTCAGCTTCTTGCAGAACTTTTCTATGATATTCTTGTGAATCTTTTCCTAATTCTTTCATTTCTCCCATTATCATAATCTTAGGAGATATTTTTAGTTTATCTAAACTTTTAAAGGCATTTATAAAAGATTCATATGAAGCGTTATAAGAATCATTGATAATTATAGAATTGCCTTTTCTTATAATTTGAAATCGATCTTGAGGGATTTTGATTTTAAAAATGTAATATGGATCTATCGGTAGTTCTAAATAGATTAAAAACAATATGCATGCCAATAAATCTAAGATTTGTCCCTCGCTCCAGTATTCACTTAAAGTAAGCATCAATTCTTGGCCAAATATCTTCGCATAAATAGTAGTGGTATTGTTATCGTTGTACTCATAATCTTTTAGAATTGCGTCATTTTCGTTGTTTGTACCAAACGTCAAAATATTAAGATGTTTAGGAGCTGATTCTTTTAATAAATGAAAGTCTCCATTTATTATTAAAAGGCCTTTTTTCATATTATTTGTTATCTTCATTTTTTCTTGAGCAACATTTTCTATATTTTCAAGGTATTCTAAATGAGAAGCACCTATATTTGTTATTATTACAACATCGAACTGATAGAACTGTGTTAAAAATTCTAAATCACCTTTTTTTCTCAATCCTGCTTCAAGAATAGAAATTTCTTCTTTATTATACGAATTTAAGATTGAAAGAGGAATACCTATTTCTGTATTCATGTTCATCTCATTTCTAAAAGTAGTAAAGTATTGCGATAATAAATAATACAAGCATTCTTTTGTTGTTGTTTTGCCGTTTGATCCTGTTATTCCTATCTTTATTTTAGCTCCTTTATTTAAAATTTTTGCTGAAGATTCAAGCATCTCCTTCAACACGTTTTCAACTTTGATGATTCTTTCTTCTTGTTTTTTATTGTATTCTTCATCAACTATTACATAAGAAGCTCCTCTATTTAAAGCATCCTCAATAAACAAATGACCATTAGTTTTTTCACCTCTTAAGCATAAAAATATGTCACCTTTTTCAATCGTTCTAGAATCTATTTTAAATTTAAATCCTTTTTCTTTTAAAGTATCTAACATTATTTTCTTTGGCCTCTCTTTAATTTTTCTAAAGATTTTTTTGCAACTTCAAAATCATTAAATTTTACTTTTCTACCATTCGCAAATAATTGAAATTTTTCGTGTCCTCTTCCAGCGATAATTACTATATCACCTTTATTTGCAAAACTTATAGCGGCGTCTATAGCTTTTTGTCTATCTGGAATTATAATTAGATGTGCATTTTTATCTATTCCTTCTTTTACATCTTCTATAATTTTATCAGGATCCTCATCTTTTGGATCATCGTTAGTTAATACTATAATATCTGCCTTTTTACTAACTACTTCTCCCATAATCTTTCGTTTACCTTGGTCGGCATTTCCACCAGCTCCAAAAACTATTATGACTCTACCATTTGTTAGTGAAGAAGCCGTAGATAATACTTCCTCTAAAGCATCAGGGGTATGAGCAAAATCTATTACTACATAAAATCCTAACGATTTACTAGTAGGTACAATTTGAAATCTTCCGGGAACTCCTTTAAATGTGGAAATTGCTTTTATTATTTCATCTGTTTTTAATCCAAAACTTTCTGCAGCAATGAATGCGTTAGTAATATTATAGACGTTAAATTTTCCTAAAAGAGGAGATTTTATAGTTACCTTTTGATCTTTATTAGTTCTCAAAATAAATTCTGTTCCAGTAAGCTTTTCTTCCATTTTTTCTATTACATAATCCGCATTATTTTTGAAACCGTAAGTAATAAGACTTTCACTATCGCATATTTTTAAAAATTCTTTTTTATCCAATAAATCTGAATTTATTATAATCTTTCCATTTTTCTTTAAATAGTCAATAAATGAAAGTTTTACTTTTTTGTACTCTTCAAAGGTTTTATGATAGTCTAAATGATCTCTTGTTATATTCGTAAAAGAAATAATATCAAATTGAATGTTTGTTATCCTTTTTTGTTCTAAAGCATGAGAAGAGACTTCTAAATTTATAAAATCAACCTTGCTATCTTTGCTTTTTTTTAAAATATATGCTAATTCTAAAATACCAGGTGTTGTATTACGTGGTTCTTTTATCATTTTATCGTTTATCTTAATTTCTACAGTGCTAATAAGTGTAGAGTTTTTTCCCGATTGCCTAAGTATATGATGCATTAATGTAACTGATGTTGATTTTCCGTTTGTACCGGTAACTCCATAAATTTTAAAATCGTTTGAAGAAATACCGTAAATTTTATATGTTAAATCAATTTTGGCTTTATGTATGTTTTTTACTATAATGTAGTTGAAGGTGTTTTTAGGTATTTTTTCTTTATTTTCCGCAATGATTAAAGAAGCTCCTTTTTCTAACGCCGATGAAATATAATCGTGTCCATCAAATTTATGGCCTTTAGAAGCAAAGAAGACATCATTTTTCTCTATCGCATCGCTATTATCTTTTAATGCTCTAACTTTTATCCTTTGATTTGATAAGTTTTTTTCTTGAATGTTATCTCCTAAAATTTCAATTATCTTATCAATTGGAATTTCCACCAGTATTCCTCCTTGAATTCGAATAATACCCGCTTTAAAAATTATAAAACTTAGTTTTTTCAAAAACACCTTTGTAGTTCTAATAGTCACTAATTATCGATTCTTTTAACATATTCGATGCTTTTAGTGAGAAAAAAGGTAGAGGCCTGTACTCCTTTATCGTTATAAATTCAAAAGTTTATTTAAAAAGATCTTATCTCTAAAGTCACTATTGAAGCGAACAATTTTAGACTATGCTTCACTTATTATAAGTTTAAAATCATGATTTTTAGGGTTAGTTTTTGTAATTTGTTTAATTTTTACACGCCGGTAAATTAAATATTTGACAAAGTATAAAAATAATTGATATCATATAATTAGCACTCAAAAGTTAGGAGTGATAAAATGAGTTCGATCCTTCATAATAGGCAAAGAGAAATTTTAAAAACAATAGTCGAGCTGTATATTAAAACCGGTAAACCGATTAGCTCTGAAGATGTATTAAAAAATTCAAATATAAAAGCAAGTAGCGCAACTATTAGAAACGATATGCAAAAATTACAGCGATTAGGATATATATATCAGCAACATTCAAGTGGTGGAAGGATACCGAGAGATCCAGCACTTAAAATATATTTTGAAATGATAAAAAGCACGTATAATTTAACAGATACTCACATTGATATTCCAAAAAAATACAAATTTTATGATTTAAATTTAATGTTTCAGAATTTATCAGAAATGTTATCAAATGTTTTAGACGGTCTTGTGATATTAGAATATCCTGATTCAAAGTACGTTTTTATCACTCGAGTAGTAGTGTCTCCTTTAACTGAGACTCATAGTGTAATTACTATTTTAACAAATTTAGGATTAACTATATCTCGTACGGTTGAAATTTATGGACTACCACCTTCAAAGGAATTGGAAAAATTCCTGAATAATGGATTAGTAGGCAAATCATTTAGTTCTTTATTCTATATTTTAACTGCTTCTAAATCAGAGGTAGAAGATCTGAGAATAACTAATTTTTTAGAAATAATAGAGAACATAACTCATGAATTTAAAAGAACAAGATATTTGGTTAACGGTTTAGAAAAGATTATCTCAAAGACTAAAACAGACCTAGATGCAATTGAAACATTAGCTTCTATAATTGAAAATGATACTATTAAAGAAGAATTTTTTAAATCGTTGGATTTTGATAACGATATATCGTTGTTCTTTGGCAATGATTTTAATTCTAAAACATTAAAAAATCTGGCGTTTCTTTGTACAACTTATAGATTGAATAGTAATCCTTTAGGAAAAATATTATTTATTACTCAAAAATACTGTGATTATGAAAAAATTTATTTACTTTTAAAAGAATATATTTCCCGATTATCCGAAATTATATCAAAAAATTTTTAACACATACATAGTAAATTGATGAAAAAGAGATAATATGATTTTTTAAATAGTGTGAATTGTTGTTGTAGAAAACTTAGAAGAAAAGATTTTCGAATGTTATACAATCGAAAAAGGTAAAGAAATTCATATTTTGTAAGGATTAGATAAGAACTTTAGAAATGAGAATTTTTTTAAAAATAGGCATTTGAATTTAGAATGGGTTTAGGGCAGAGCCCTCCCCCTTCCTTGGTTACAAGTACTGAAAAAGGTAAATAAATTCATATTTTCTAAAGCGAGTAAAATTAAGAATTTGGGAGGTTTTAAACATGGAGAAAAGAGAAACAATGTTCAATGATAAGCCAGTACAAAATACTGATAATGAAGAAGAGAAAGAAAAAATAGAACATACTTTAAA
Organism: Petrotoga sp. 9PWA.NaAc.5.4; assembly: GCF_002895485.1. Lineage (NCBI taxonomy): Bacteria > Thermotogati > Thermotogota > Thermotogae > Petrotogales > Petrotogaceae > Petrotoga > Petrotoga sp. 9PWA.NaAc.5.4. The sequence goes on along the minus strand of NZ_AZRK01000015.1, from coordinate 12,912 downwards.
TAATGGGAATAATGGAGAAGATAATAAGACAGAGGTTGAATCAAAAAACTATGAGATTGAAATTGAAGAATTAAAGAAAAAACTGGAAATGTTGGAAGAAGAAAAAGAGAAATATAAGAATTCGTTTTATCGTATAATGGAAAATTTTGAAAATTACAAAGAAATAGTTGAAAAGGAGAAAAAAAACATAAAAAGTGCAACAAAAAAGGAGATTATAGAGAAGTTTATATTACCGTTTGAAAAGTTGATGCTATGTATGCAATACAAAGAAGAACCCGAATTTGTATCTGCTATAGAAATGGTTTATAAAGATATGTTGAAAACGTTTGATAATTTAAAATTAAAATTTATTATACCTAAAAAAGGTGATCCTTTTGATCCCTTTGAACATGAGGTCATAGAAAAATACGAGACAAATGAAGTCAAAGAATATTGTATATTTGAGGTGCAATCAATTGGTTATGAATTAGATGGAACAGTAATAAAGCCTGCAAAGGTGATAGTAGCCGTAAAACCCAAAGAAGAAAAGATAAACGATAAATCTAACGATAAAGAAAAAAATCAAATAAGTGAAGAAAACAGTGAGGGAAATACTAATAAAGAAGGTGAAAAATAATTATGCCTGAAAGAAAAGATTACTACAAAATACTTGGAGTAGACAGAAACGCAACTCAAGAAGAAATTAAAAAAGCTTACAGACAAAAAGTTAAAGAATGGCATCCTGATAAACATTCCGAAAACAAAGAATATGCAGAACAAAAATTCAAAGAAATTCAAGAAGCCTATGAAGTTTTGAGTGATCCTCAAAAGCGTAAACTTTATGATAGATTTGGGTTTGTACCAGATGAAAGTACTGCCTATACTGGACAAAATGTAGGTGGTGGCGGAGTCGAGGACATTTTTGGAGATTTCTTTGGCAGGGATTTTTCGGGAAGCCCGTTTGGAGATTTTTTTGATATGTTTTTTGGAAGTGGTGGCACAAGAACTTCTTCAAGACGTAATTTTGTCAAAGAAAGAGGAGAAGACATTCATGTAGTTATTAATCTAAAATTAGAAGAGATTTTATACGATGTAAAAAAAATTGTTGAGTTAAATAGGTATATTGTTTGTGATTCTTGTAAGGGAACTGGTGCGGAAAATGGTACAAGTTTTGAGACGTGTCCAAGATGTAATGGTAATGGTGTCATTAGAGAAGAGCAAAGAAGCCTTTTTGGAACTTTTGTAAGGACGTATGCTTGTCCTACTTGTGAAGGTGTTGGAAGAATAATAAGTAAAAGGTGTGTCAGTTGTTCAGGAACAGGAAAAATTATGAAAAAAGAAAGGGTTGAAATTACAATACCAGCAGGTGTTTTAGATGGATACACAATGAGAATAAAAAATAAGGGAAATGCAGGTAAGAATGGAGGACCTTATGGAGATTTAATTGTTCAAGTAAAGGTCCTACCTCACGAAAAATTCGTGAGAAGAGGCTCAGATTTGGAAACCGAAGTTTATATAAACTATATTCAAGCTGTATTAGGTGGAAAAATTAAGATTCCCACTTTAGAAGGAGAAATCGAAGAAAAAATAGATGAAGGAACTAATCCTGGAACGATAATTAGGTTGAAAAATATGGGTTTACCAGAGTTCGGCGGTGGAAAAAGAGGAGATTTATATGTTAAAATAAATATAAAAATAAATAAACCAACACGAAAAGAGAAGAAAATTTTGCAACAATTGGTTGAAGAATCAAACTTAGAGTGAGGTAGAGAGGGGACTTTCTCATGAATTTTAAATTTTTTAAAAAAAATAGCATTCCAAAAGATTATTTTATAATAACGCTTGGAACATCAATAACCGCTTTGGGGTTGGTTTTATTTATGATTCCATATAATATTATTGCAGGAGGAGTAAGCGGTTTAGCTATTATTTTAAACAATTTTTTTGGTTGGTGGGTAGGGCTTCAAATGTTTATTTACAATTTAGTACTTTTTTTTCTTGGTTTTAAGCTTCTGGGAATTGCATTTGGCATCAAAAGCATTTACTCCGCGGTTTTACTTTCTTTTCTAACGGACTTTTTCCAACAAGGATTAAGATTTGATCAAATTATTCCTAATTTGATAGAGAAATCAAGCAATACTAATTTAGAGATATCTTTATTAGCTACGTTTTATGGAGCTTTAATAGCAGGTTTTGGAATGGGTTTGGTGATTTGGAAGGGATCTACTACAGGTGGAACAGATATCATTGCGATGATATTCAATAAATTTTTTTCTATAAGCGTTGGTAGTGGTTTGATGATAGTAGATACAATAATTACTGCTTCTTCTGTACTAATAGATCCGTTGCTTCCTATGTATGGTATCATAGCAATTTTTATTACCGCAAGAACAATAGATGGCGTAATAGAAGGTTTTGAATCAACAAGAACAGCTTTGATAATAAGCGATAACTATGATAAAATAAAAGATGAAATATACAAAAACTTAGATAGAGGAGCAACTTATTTAAAGGGAATAGGTAGTTATACGAATAAAGAAAAAAATATAATATTAGTAGTTGTGTCTCGTTCGGAGATAGGAACTTTGAAAAAAATAATAAACGAAGTAGATAAAAATGCTTTTTTTATTATTTTGCAAAACTCTGAAGCTATTGGGTATGGTTTTAAAAAAACGACTTGAAGATTCAAAGTCTTAAAAGGAGAGACCTTGTGTGGATGATCCTGGTAGTATATGGGGTACACTGGTTTTATTAATAATACTTTTATTTTTGTCAGCATTTTTTTCGGGTTCAGAAACAGCTTTGACAACTATAGGGAAATATAAAATTCGTGAAATTTTGGAAGAAGAAAAAGATGAGAAAAAAAGAAAAAAATACCAGCATTTTATAGAAAATCCTAATCATTATTTAACAACTATATTGATAATGAATAATTTAGTAAATATATTAGCTACTTCTACAGCGACAGTTTTTGCTGTGAGTCTCATTCCAACTTCTCAAGGAGGCGCGATTGGAGTAGCTACGGGGATTATGACCATACTCATATTAATATTTGGTGAGATTACTCCAAAAGTATATTCAAGAGAGAATTCTGTGAAAGTTTTCAACTTCAGTCTTACCGTAATAAACGTTTTGAACACAATTTTAACTCCAATAGTATGGTTTCTTGTTCACCTCTCAAACATTTTTATAAGAATTTTCGGTGGAGAGACTATATCAAATGCTCCACCTTTAATTACTGAAGATGAAATTATTTCTTACTTAGATATAGGTCATGAAGAAGGTATCATAGAAAAAAGTGAAAAGTATATAATGCAAAGAAGCTTAGAGATGCGTGATACTCCAGTAAAAGAAATAATGACACCAAGAGTTGATATACTTGCAATTGAATCGAATGAGACTATTGATGAGCTAATGCGTTTAGTAAATGAGGAGGGTTATTCTAGAATTCCCGTGTATAGAGAAACTTTAGATAATGTTATTGGAATTGTTTATGCAAAGGATATTTTTAAAAAGGTCGATGAGTTAGACGATTTCCAAAAGGTGAGAAAACTAAAAGTTGTTGAGATTATGCATAAGCCATTTTTTGTTCCCGTTACAATGAATATTAAAGATGTTTTCAAACTTTTTTTAACTCATCATACTCATATGGCTATAGTAGTTGATGAATATGGTGGTACTGCTGGATTAGTTACTTTAGAGGATATTATAGAAGAAATGACTGGCGAAATTTTTGATGAATACGATGATATAGCTTATGAAAATACAATAACAAAAATTTCGGAAAATGTGATTTTAGTGGATGGTTCTACACCTATCAATGATATTGAAAGAGAATTAGACGTTGATTTCCCTGATACGGAGTTTGAAACTATAGGGGGGTTTTTACTTGAAAAATTCAAGAGATTTCCAAAACCAGGAGAAATATTACACTTAGAGGGTTATGAAATAGAAATTATTTCAGTTACTGTAAACAAAATAGATAAAGTTAAAATTACGGTTCATAATAAAAGTGAAAGCAATGAAGGCGAAGGAAGGAATGATACTAGAGAAAATGATTGATGATAAAACTATTAAAGATTTATATAAATCTGCGTTGAATGTAAGAGAAAATGCTTATGTTCCATATTCTAATTTTAAAGTTGGTGCAGCTGTTCTCACTGAAACTGGTGAGATTTTTTGTGGTTGCAATGTAGAAAATGCTTCTTTTGGTCTTACCATTTGTGCTGAAAGGAACTCTATCTTTTCAGCTGTTGCTCATGGTTACAAGTCATTTAAGGCTTTGTTAGTTGTAGCTGATAGTAAAGAACCTGTTAAACCCTGTGGTGCTTGTAGGCAAGTTATGGCTGAATTTGGAGATTTCGATGTATTTTTAGCCAACTTGAAAGGAAACATAGAAAAAACGAAAGTTAGTGAACTACTACCTTATGCATTCGGATCGAACGATTTAATGAAGGAGTAATAATATGGATCTAACAGAAAAAGATATTTCCAAAGAAACCATTTTCAAAGGTAAAATACTTAATTTGGAAAAACATTACGTCGAATTACCAAATAAACAAATATCAAGTAGAGAAGTTGTTATTCATCCTGGGGCTGTTGCGGTACTACCTATTGATAACGAAGGAAATATATATTTAGTGAAGCAATTTCGATTTCCAATAAAAAGAGTTTTGATAGAAATACCAGCAGGAAAATTTGATTCAGCCGAAGAAAATCCTTTAGAATGTGGAAAAAGAGAGTTAGAAGAAGAAGTAGGAATGAAAGCAAAAAAATGGGAATACATGGGATATATTTATACAACGCCTGGATTCTCTAACGAAAAAATACATTTGTACAGTGCTACAGATTTAATAGATGTTGGAGCTAATCCTGATGAAGACGAATTTGTTGAAATTTTAAAAGTAAAAGCCAATGAAATAGAGCAAATGATACGGAATGGTCAAATTACTGATTCTAAAACAATTTGTGCATTTTATATGTATAAATTATCAAAAAATACGGAGGATTAGAATGATTTCAACTAATATTGTTAGAACAAGATTTGCACCAAGTCCTACGGGTTATTTACATGTAGGAGGAGCGAGAACAGCGCTTTTTAATTATTTGTTTTCAAAAAAGAACAACGGTAAGTTTATATTGCGTATAGAAGACACTGATATTGAAAGATCAACAAAAGAATCTGAAAATCAACTCTTAAATACATTAAAATGGCTTAATCTTCAATGGGATGAAGGCCCCATCGTAGATGGCCCTTATAAGCCATATAGACAGAGTGAGAGATTAGATTTATATCAGAATAAGGCTTACGAACTTATAGAAAGAGGGAAGGCCTATGAAGCTTTTATATATCCGGAAGAAATTGAAGAAATAAAAAATAGATTGTTGAGTGAAGGCAAGCCGCCACATTATTCTTATGATCTAATTTCGAAGTACAACACTCCTCAGAGAATAAGGGAATATAACGACAAGGGCTTAAAGCCCGTTATTTTTCTTAAAATGCCTCAAAAAGATTATGAAATAAATGACAAAATAAAGGGGAAAGTAGTTTTTAAAAAAGGATCAATAGGTGATTTTATTATTTTAAGAAGTAATGGTGTTCCTATCTATAATTTTGCGGTGGTTGTAGATGATATAGAAATGAAAATAACCCATGTAATAAGAGGCGACGATCATCTTTCTAATACTTTGCGTCAATTAGCCATTTATGAAGCTTTCAATGTAGAACCACCGGTTTTTGCACATGTTTCTATGATTTTAGGACCAGACGGTAAAAAGTTATCAAAAAGACATGGTGCTACATCTGTAGAAGAGTTTATCAATAAAGGCTTTTTGCCTGAAGCTATGGTTAATTACCTTGCTCTATTAGGTTGGTCACATCCTGAAGGGAAAGAAATACTTTCTGTGGATGAGATAATAGAGAATTTCGGCTTAGAACGATTAAGTTCAAGCCCTGCTATATTTGACGAAAATAAATTAAAATGGATGAACGGTCAATATTTAAGAAAGAAAAGTATCGAAGATATATATGATTTAGCTGCTCCCTTTGTGATAAATTCCAAGTTGTTAACTAAGGAACAATATTATTTAAATAAAAAGTGGGTCTTGAAAGCAATAGAAATAATAATTTCCTCTGTAGATACCTTGAGTGAAATTCCTGATGAATTGTCAGTATTTGTAAAAGATTTTGTTCCTGATATTAATGATTCTCAATTCTTAGAATATTATAATAAAAAAGGAGTTAAAGAAGCTATTAGATTAGTCTACCAATTTTTTCAAGAAGATGACGAATGGGAAGTTGAAAAAATAACAGAAAATATAAAAAGAGCTATGAAAGAAGCCAAACCAGAAAAAAAGCCTTTTTATATGGCATTAAGGAAAGTTTTGACGGATTCTTTCCATGGACCGGATTTAGTTAATACGATTTTTTTGATAGGCAGAAACAGGATTATTGAAAGACTTGAAAGAATACTACAGGTGTGAATTCGATGAAAAATATTAGAATCTATGATACCTTAAAGAGTGAAATTGTTGATTTTATACCCATAAATGGGGACGAAGTAAAAATATATCTGTGTGGTCCGACTGTTTATAACCTTATTCATGTAGGTAATGCGAGACCCATTATTGTTTTTGATGCCTTTAGAAGATTTTTAGAACATTTAGGCTATAAAGTAACGTTAGTACAGAATTTCACTGATATAGATGATAAAATTATAAATGAAGCACAAAAAGAGGAAGTTTCTTTTGAGACAGTTGCTAAAAGATATATAATTGAATATTGGAGAGATACGTTGAATTTGAAGGTTAGAGCTTTTAGCTTTCATCCAAAAACGACAAATTACATAGATCAGATTATCCAATATATCGTTGAATTAGAAAGTAAAGGATATGCTTACAAGGCAGAAAACGGAGATGTTTATTTTGATGTGAGCAAATTTAAAAATTATGGAGAGCTTTCTCATAGAAAAACTGATGAATTAATATTTGGTGCGCGTATTGAAGTTTCAAAATTCAAGCGAAATCCTTTAGATTTCGTATTATGGAAATCTTCAAAAGCGGGAGAACCTTCTTGGGAAAGTCCGTGGGGAGAAGGTAGACCAGGATGGCATATTGAATGTTCTGTCATGTCAAGTGAGATCTTAGGCGAAACTTTCGATATACATGCCGGGGGAAACGACCTTATTTTTCCACATCATGAAAATGAAAGAGCTCAAGCCATAGCAAAAAGTGGAAAAGATTTTGCGAAATATTGGATGCATAATGGCATGATTCAAATGAAAAAAGATAAAATGTCTAAATCCTTAGGAAATGTTTTGTATGTAAGGGATTTGCTAAAAAAATTTGATTCTGATGTGTTGAAAGTATTTATTTTGAGCAAACATTATAGAATACCGATAGATATAAACGAAGAATTATTAAACGCTCAAAAAATTTCAGTTGACAGAATCAAAAAAACTTTACAATCAGTGGAAGATTATTTTTTGGGCAAAGTACCTTATCCTAAAGAAGATAGCTTTGTCAAAGAAAACGAAAATTATCTCATTGAAAATTTATCTAATGATTTCAATACACCCAACGTTATAGCAAGAATTTTTGAACTTTCAAAAGAATTGAATAAAGCTTTAGATACCAAAAATGAGAAAAAAATTATAGAGATATATTACACTATTAGATATATATACGGAAGTATATTAGGAATATTTGAAACTAATGAGCAAATTAAAGATAATAATTTAGAGATAAATTCTTTAATGGAAATCATTTTAAATGTTCGTACAGAGCTAAGAAAAAAGGGATTTTATGAAATTAGCGATTATATAAGGGACAAGTTGAATGCCATTAATTTTGAAATAAAAGATACCCCAGAAGGTACGAAGTATAGTATAAAAAATTGAATTTATAAAAGAAAAATCAGGATGGTGGTTAAAATAGACGTAAATATTGTTAATTCAATACTTTCGGCGGTTAAAAACTCTTTTAAAGTTATTACAAATCTTGATTTAAAAATAGAAAAACCTAAGGTTATTAAGGAAATTGAGAAAGAATATGATGTGGTTACTAACATAGGATTTACAGGTGTTTTGGAAGGAAATATCGTTTATTCTTTTTCCCAAGAAGTAGCATTAGCTTTGGTTAGTGACATGATGCAAGGAATGATGGAAGTTAAAGAGTTAGATGATATGGCCATCAGTGCAATAGGAGAACTGGGGAATATGGTTTCTGGTTCTATTGCTACTTATTTGGAGCAGTTAGGATATCTAATTTCTGTAACCCCCCCTTCTATATTACGTGGAAAAATTGTAAAAGTATCTGTAAGAGGAACCATTTTGCTTTTTCCAATTTATGTTTCTGAAAAAAATGAAATGGACTTATATTTTGTATTTAAAGAAAAAAAGTAATGATAAAGCTTAGGCTTTAAAATTTTTAAGGATATTAATAAATACAGGGGAATTTTAGAAATAATGAATTTTTAAAAATAAGTTTTTGAATTTAAAGTGGTTTCAGGGCGGAGCCCTTTCTCTATTCTTCGGTACAGGTACCGAAAAGTTAAAAAATAGACAGTTAGTAAGAAATTATATAGAGACTTTGGGAATAATGAATTTTTAAAAATAAGTTTTTGAATTTAAAGTGGGTTCAGGGCAGAGCCCTTTCTCTACTCTTCGATACAGGTACCGAAAAGTTAAAAAATAGACAGTTAGTAAGAAATTATATAGAGACTTTGGGAATAATGAATTTTTAAAAATAAGTTTTTGAATTTAAAGTGGGTTCAGGGCGGAGCCCTTTCTCTACTCTTCGATACAGGTACCGAAAAGTTAAAAAATAGACAGTTAGTAAGAATCAGAATGATGGAGGTTTTTTATAAAAAACTTAACAATAAAATATATCTAAAAAAGTTTTTAGAATTTCTAAAGTGAGTATATAAATACGAAAAAAGGAGGGATAATTCATGCAAGATTATCATGAACCTTACGAAGAAATGACTGATAAAGATCGCTCTTATGTTTATGCATTAAATAGTTTAAAAGAAGAAATAGAAGCAATAGATTGGTACAATCAAAGAGCAGCTGTTTCCAAGGATCCATCCCTCAAAGAAATAATAGAACATAACAGAGATGAGGAAATAGAACATGCTGTAATGATTATAGAATGGCTCAGAAGAAATATGGATGGATGGGATGAAGAATTACGAAAATACTTATTTACCGAGAAACCGTTACTTCAAGTTGAGAAAGATTCTACAGATGAAGATCCATCTAAAAGTGGAGATTTGGGGTTAGGTTCTCTAAAGGGTTAGTTATTTAGAAGTAAAGGTTGGGTTTAATAAATAATTTTAGTATTTCAAAAAGAAATATACTTAGGATTTAGATACCTTAGAAATTAAGAGCTTTGAGAAAATAATATTTTGAATTTAAAATGGCTTAATATGTTAAAAAATAGGGGATTGATTAAGTTCAAAATCAAATAGTTATTTCATAAAAAATTTGAAACTAAAATATTGATAAAACCCAGGTTTATAATTTCTAAGGTGAATAGTATAGAATTGAAAGGAGGCGAAAAAATGGACTTTTTAAAAAGAGATATAGCACCTTTAACAGCAAAAATGTGGGAAGAGTTAGATGAAAGGGCAAAAGAGATTTTGAAAAGTAATTTGAAATTACGTAAAATAGTTGATGTTGAAGGGCCGTTTGGGTGGCAATATTCTTCTTACAATTTGGGGACAAACGAATTAGTAGAAAGTTCAGCTGATTCTTTTGGTTGGGGATTAAGGAAATCTTTGCCTTTAATCGAGGTTCGAAATCCTTTTACTTTAAAATTATGGACTTTGGATGATATTGAAAGAGGTAATATTGCACCAAATTTAGAGCCTTTAGAAACTGCTGCTAAGGAAATAGCTAAGTTTGAAAATGATATTATCCTTAGAGGTTTGGAAAAAGCAAATATTACCGGATTGTATACATTAGCAAAATCAAATTCAATAAAAAGTTCACAAAATAATGTAGGAGATTTTATTGTTTCGCTACATAATATCAAAAAAAGATTTATAGAAAATGGTATCGAAGGTCCTTATTCACTTGTTATAAACAAAGAAGTTTGGGAAAGACTTTACAGTCAGCAACTATCTTATCCGTTAAATTTATTGGTTAACGAAGTTTTAAATGCAAAAATAGAATTAATACATGACTTAGAGCAATCATTCGTTGTTTCCACACGTGGTAAAGATTTCAAATTAATATTAGGACAGGATCTTTCGTTAGGTTATCTTAGACATGTCGATGAAGAAGTAAAACTGTTTTTTACAGAAACGTTTACATTTTATGCCGTAACCCCAGAAGCAATAGTTGGATTGGAATTTTAGAAAATTTTTAAGTCTAAAAGCTGGGAATTATACCCAGCTTTTAATTTTGCTTGTTAATTAGATGTTTGTAGAGTAATTTTCTTCTTCTAATTTAGATTTTATATGATTTATTTTATCTCTTATCAGATCGTTACCTATAAGTAAAGATTGCTCTATCTTTTTAATAGAATGAACAATTGTTGAATGGTTTTTGTTTAATTTTTCTGAGATTTCCTTAGTTTTCATGTTTAAGATGGTTTTAAAAAGATAAGCCAAAACTTGACGTGCCACAGCGGCTTCTTTTTTTCGAGAGGTAGAAAATATATCTTCTCTTCTTACTTCAAATTCAGAGGAAACCGCATTTATTACGGAATCAATTTTTATAGATTCAAGAATTTCTTTGGAATGTAGTTTAACTTTACTAGCATTCATTCTAATCATAGAATCAACGATTTTTTTAGCAGAATCAAGGTTAACAGGAACCCCACTTATTTGGCTTTGCAATAACAAATTCATTATTGCACCACGTAATTTTCGTAAATTTTTATCAATATGTTCAGCCAAATAATATGCAACATCATCAGTTAATGAAATAGATATCATTTGAGCCATTTTCTTGGCAATCAAATATTTTGTAGTTTTATCTGGAGCTTGAATATCCGTGACAAGTCCCATCTCAAATCTACTGATTAAACGAGGATGAAAGGTAGCCAATTCTTCGGGAGTTCTGTCTGAACAAATAATTATCTGTTTTTTTGAATTAAAGAGCGTATTAAAAGTATGAAAAAGTTCTGTTTGTACAGTATTCTTTCCTATTAAAAATTGAACATCGTCAATTAACAGAAAGTCTATATTTTTTCGAAATTTCTCTCTAAAATGTTCCATTCCGTTTGACCTAATGCCATCCATCATTTCGTTCATAAAATCTTCAGCAGTTACATATCTTACTTTTAAATCAGGAGAATTTTCTAATAAATAGTTGGCAACCGCATGTAGTAAATGAGTCTTTCCGAGTCCTACATCTCCATATATAAAAAGTGGATTAAATTTCCCGGGATTTTTTGCTACCTCAATAGCCGAATAATAAGCCATTCTATTTGAATCTCCTATTACAAAGCTATCGAAAGTAAAATCGGGATTAAAGTCAGATAATTTTAAAGGCCTATTTTTTATAATTGGACCTGATACAGAATTTTTACTTTCCGAAGAAATGGGGATTTCTTTAAATTCTACATGAATTTTTTTGCCTAATATGTTAGTAAGTGTGTCTCGAATTACAGGACCAAATTTTTTTTCAACGGCTTCTTTTATGAATAGATTACCCAAACCTATTGTTACTTTAGTTTCAGTTAATTCTAAAATTTGTGCAGAAGTCAGCCAATTATTCCAAGTATCCCTTGAGATATTTGATTGAAGTTTTTCAAGAAGTTCGTCTTTATTCATATAGTCTATTCACCCCTTAGAAGTTCAACCACTATATAGCTTATCATATTAACCGAACTTAATCAAGAAAATTTTTGATTAAAAATTCGCTTATTAGCGTATTTACGGAGTTAGAAAGATAACTTTTGATAAAGAGCTTATATTTATTAAGCTTTATATACAAAATCAGTGATAAAATATGTTAAGAGTTTGTTTTAAAAAATAATTTTGTATACTATACATTTGTATAAAAAATATTTTTATTATAAAAATAAATTTATTTTAAGTTAAATTAAGATCCCAAAATATTTCTAAAAAAAGATTAAACATTATTTGGGTAGCTAAATTGACAGCATTTAGTTTTATAACCATCGAATTGTCAAGCGTACAATAAGTTAACTTTATTAAAATTCCGTGATTATACACTGTATAAATAAAAGTATCGTGTAAAAGTCAATACCCCAATGTACAAAAAATGGAAAATAATAATGTACAAACTTAATCACCCCTTGTAGATATTGGAGAAAAATAGGGTATTTCGTCTCAGTATTTTTATGAACACTATATGTTTAGAGAAACGTTAATAGATTATGAATACGATGTTTAGGAAATCTTGTATAAGATAAAATCAGAAAAATTTTTTTGAAAATAATATATATGTATTCTTGTATTATGTATTATATAATGTCCTATTTTTTCATACAGTTTTGTCTGAAAATTTCATACAGTTCTGTCTTAATTTTTCAGACAGGTGTCCTAATTTTTCAGACAGGTGTCCTAATTTTTCAGACACTTTTACTTTTGATTTTTTAAGATTTTTGATATTTTTTAGAAGAGCTTTTAGAAATTGAATTGACTTTCAAAATAGGTTGAATTAGGTTATAATAGTTATATCGAAGTTGTTTGAGTGGGAAATAATATGGAGCTGATTATACAGTGAAAATACTTGTTATTACCAATTTGTTCCCTTTTTCTTAAAATGAAACAAGAGGGATTTTTATTTTACAGTCAAAACTTTCACTATTATGTTATAATTTAATTAAATGACTTCAATCCTACAACAAAAGGAGAAAATGATGGCCAATAGAGACTCAATATTCAAAGAACTCTTTGAAGACAAAGAAATATTCTATGATTTTCTAAAGGCCTTTTTACCAAAAGAAATAACAGAT
>NZ_AZRK01000014.1 GCF_002895485.1 Petrotoga sp. 9PWA.NaAc.5.4 | reverse complement strand
AGTTCTAATGAGTTTATTAATTCTTGTGGGTTTAGGTTTGTTGATATTATTAGACTTTTTTGGCTTCTGTTGATCTCATCTATTATTATTCTAATTTTGTCTGCTATCCATTTGTACTCTTTTGCTCCAAGATCGTCGATAAAGATTATATCTGATTTTAATGCTGTTTTTACAGCTTCGTCTGCTTGCTCAAATGTTTCAAAATCATGTAATACGTCTATTACTCCTATTATTCCTCCCATAATTGCTATTTCTTTTAGGATGGTGTAACCTAAACGTGATTTTCCTGTGCCGCAACCTCCATATAGAATCAAGCCACTGCCTTTTTGCCACAATTTGTGATCTACAAAGTAGACGCTTTTATACACTGCTTTTTTTATAATCGCGTTTTTTATAACGAAATTAGTGAAAGAAACGTCAGAATATATTTTTGGCACAACATCGTTGAAGTAACTGATGGCTTTTAAGTAATTTGCGTATTTGTTGCAAAATGCATGATCAATTATTCCGTTGGTAAGGCAGTTGTATGGTTTTGTACATGGGCAATTGTTATTAGAAATAGTTGGAGTATTTGTTTTCTTTTGTGGTTGTGTATTTAACAAGATTTTTCACCTCTTTATTATTTTTTGTCTTTAGACTGGATTGTGGAAACCAAATAGAAGTATGATTAGCTTTTTGAAAGTATTCTGATGGGTAGTAGGTTATGAGTTTTCTTTTGTATAATTCTTTTAAGGATTTTACAACTGTGTTTTTGTCAAGTTTTAGTTGATTTGATAAATGTCTAATTGAGAGTATTAAAGGGCCTTCCCAAAATAGTTTGTTCGCTTGATAAATTAAGAAAAAATATAACTTTGCTGAAGAAGAAGGAAGTTTACTCTTTTTGTCTTCTTCAAAGAAAATGTTTACTAGATCGAAAATATTCATAATTTCACCTCATAGTTTTTTGTATAAGATATTTTCTTTTCTCTATAATTAATATCCGCAAAATATTTGTCTGTTTTTGCAATTTTTTTGGAAATCTTGTGTGAGATAAAATCAGAAAAATTTTTCTGAAAATAATATATGTTTCTTGTATTATGTATTATATAATGTCCTATTTTTTAAGACAGTTTTGTCTGAAAATTTCATACAGTTCTGTCTTATTTTTTAAGACAGGTGTCTTAATTTTTCGGGTACTTTCACTTTTGATTTTTTTAGATTCTTTGATATTTTTTAGGAGAGCTTTTAGAAACTAAATTGACTTTCAAAATAGTTTGAGTTAGGTTATAATAGTTATATCAAAGTTGTTTTAATAATCTTTTTGGCGGGATTGGAGAATATATTAAAATGAAGAAGATAGTGCACTTGTTACCTAATTCTGTCTACACAGTGAGATTTATAGATTTTATGAACAAATATTTTCCAAAGGAAGAACACGATTTTTTGGTAGTGTGTGAAGGTAACAGTTTTAAGGTTAACAAGCAAGAGAACGTTTTCTTTGTTAAGAGAAAGAGCAAAGACATGTTTTTCTTTCATAAAGAGATGTTTATAGCTGATAAAATAATCTTGCACGGTATTTTTACAGAAATTGTACCTGCTCTTTTTATCAGGCTTGGCATCTTAAAAAAGTGTTACTGGGTTATTTGGGGAGGAGATCTATATTATCATGAGACTAGGGTAAAAAGCTTTAGATCAAATCTAGGTGAATTTATGAGAAAGATTATAATTAAAAATATAAAGGTAATAATTACAAATAACGAAGGAGAATATGAATTAGCAAGAAAGTGGTATCCTACAAAGGCGCGACATATGAAAGCATTTTATCCCAGCCCTATAGTCTATGAGAATCTAGATTTTGATGGTGATTACAAAGATAAAAGTACTATAACAATCTTAGTGGGAAATTCTGCCAATCCGACAAATAATCATATTGAAGTTTTAAATAAATTATTAAAGTTCAAAGATGAGGATATTGAAATCATTATACCTCTATCTTACGGAGAAAAAGAATGGGCTAAGGAAGTTATTGAAAATGGTAAGAGGTTGTACGGAGATAAATTTAAACCTCTGGTTGACTTTTTACCCCCAGCAGAATATGCTAAAATTTTAAATTCGGTTGATATTGCTGTTTTTAATCATAATAGGCAACAAGCCCTAGGGAATATAAAAACACTGTTATATTTAGGCAAAAAGGTGTATATAAGAAAAGATGTGACGACTTGGGATTATTTTGAAAGAATCGGCATAACTGTGTATGATACCTATAGTATAGATAAATTAAGCTTTGAAGAGTTTGTATACATTGATGAATCTTTAAAAGCTAAAAATAGAGAGATTATAGGAAGAGAATTTTCAGAAGAACGATGTAGAGAGCTTTGGGAAAATATTTTTAACTCTTAGGGGGACTTGACATGAAGGGTATTGTTTTAGCTGGTGGAAACAGAACAAGGCTGTATCCCATAACTAAAGGGATAAGCAAACATCTCATTCCCATATACGACAAACCCATGATTTACTATCCTTTGTCTGTTTTAATGTTGTCAAATATCAGAGAGATACTGTTAATAACAAAATCGGAATTTGTTGGTTTGTATAATAATCTATTGGGAGATGGATCTGAGTGGGGTATAGAAATTAGTTATATGGTTCAAGAAGATTCAAAAGGAATTGCTGATGCGTTTGTTGTTGGAGAAAAATTTATTGGAAAGGATAATATTTGCTTAATCCTAGGAGATAATATCTTTTATGGGCAAGGGTTTAGCCCAATATTAGAAAAGGCTTCAAAAAAGGACAATGGAGCGGTAATTTTCGCATATTATGTGAATAATCCACAAGAATTTGGGGTAATAGAATTTGATGAAGATTTTAAGCCAATATCTATTGAAGAAAAACCTCTTAATCCTAAGTCTAATTATGCGATACCTGGTTTATACTTTTTCGATAATTCAGTTATAGCAAAAGCAAAAAAGTTAAAGCCTTCTGAAAAAGGGGAATTGGAAATAACTGATTTGATAAAGGATTACCTCATAGAAGGTAAATTATATGTACAATTATTGGGAAGGAGTTTTGCTTGGTTAGATACAGGAACATACGATGGACTGGCTAACGCAACAGATTTTGTTAGAACGATTCAAAAAAGAACCGGCTTAAGCATAGCTTGTTTGGAAGAAATTGCTTACAGAAAGAAATGGATTACTAAAGATCAGTTAATTAAAATGGGAAAAGAATATGAAAAAACAGAGTATGGCACTTACTTAAAAAATATTGTAAAGGAAGATGTTAAAAAATGATCCCTTTCAACAGGCAAAATTTGTTTGGTAAAGAATTAGAGTATATCAAAGATGCATATAATAGTGGAAAGGTATCAGGAGATGGAAAATACACAAAAATGTGTTCTAAATTTATGGAAGAAATATTTAACTCAAAGAAGATATTGCTAACTACATCTTGTACACATGCCTTAGAACTAGCTGCTCTTTTAGCAGATATAAAAGAAGGGGACGAAGTTATTTTACCCTCATATACGTTTGTATCTACTGCAAACGCCTTTGTATTAAGAGGGGCAAAGATAGTGTACTGTGATATTAGAGAAGACAATCTTAACATCGATGAGAATAAGATAGAAGGGTTGATAACTGAGAAAACAAAGGCAATTTCTCCCGTTCATTATGCTGGCGTTGCATGTGAAATGGATACGATAATGCATATCGCAAAAAAGTACAATTTGATTGTGGTTGAAGACGCAGCCCAGGCTGTTGATGCAAAGTACAAAGACAAATATTTAGGAACAATTGGAAATTTTGGTTGTTATAGTTTTCATGAAACTAAAAATTTCTCATCTGGTGAAGGTGGTGCAATATCTATTAACGATGAGAAATACATAAAAAGGGCAGAAATAATCAGGGAGAAAGGGACAAACAGGAGTCAGTTTTTTCGTGGTGAAGTTGACAAATATACATGGGTTGACATTGGCTCTAGTTATCTACCTTCAGACATAAATGCGGCTGTATTGTACAATCAATTTGAAAACATGGAAAATATTAACAATAAGCGAAAAGAGATATATAACACATATTATAACGGTCTGAAAGACTTACAGGATCAAAACAAATTGAGACTACCTATAATCAACGATTATGCTAAATCGAACTACCATTTATTCTATATCTTATTGAACAGAGAAGAAGAAAGAAATGGTTTGATGGATTACTTAAAAGCTAATGGAATACTCAGTGTGTTTCATTACATACCGTTGCATGAATCACCATATTCGATGAAAAAATTTGGAAGTTTCAGCTTGCCCGTAACAGAAAATCTTAGCAGAAGATTACTGAGACTACCGATGTATTATAGTTTGAAATTAGAAGAAGTTAACTATATCGTTGAGAAGATACATAGCTATATATTATCTGTTTAATTATAAAGAGAAAGGAGAATCAAATGAATACTAAAAAAAAGATATTAATTTTAGGGGTGGGAAGTGCTCAATTTGATCTCGTTGTTGAATGTAAATGTAGAGGATTAGAGGTGCACGGATGTTCAAATAGAAAAGAAGGCAGTGCTCTTGCATTTGTAGATAAGTTTGTTTTGATAGATATAAAAGATGTTGAATCGGTTATGAACTACGTACAAGAGATGAATATCGATTATGTTTATTCTATTGGATCTGATATAGCTTTACCAACCATTAGCTATGTAAATGAAAAGTTAAATTTACCTAACTTTGTTTCGTATGAAACAACTGTTATCTGTCATAATAAGAGTAGATTGAGAGAAGCGTTAGGAAAATATTTTGAGGGGAACATCCCGTTTGTTGTGGGATCAAGTTTTGAAGATTTTAAACATTGGAATATATTCCCAGCTATTATGAAACCTGTTGATAGTCAAGGCCAACGTGGTGTATTGAAAGTTAATAACTTTTCAGAAATAATAGAATATTTTGAGAAATCGTCCAGGTACTCTCAAAGCAAGAAGGTTATCGTAGAGAAATATATTCCATCTGACGAGATTTCGGTTAACGCATATGTTGTAAATGGAGAGGTTAAGTTCAAGATTGTTTCAGATAGAATCGTTTTTGATGAATACCCTGGAGGATTGGTAAAGGAACATAGAATGCCTAGTAAATATTATAAAAAGCAAGGGGTTATTGATCGAATAGAAAAATTAGTTGTAAATACAATAAATGTATTAAGAATCAAAAATGGTCCAGTTTATTTTCAAATAAAAATAGACAATGATATGCCTTATTTGATAGAAGTAACTCCGAGGTTAGATGGATGTCATATGTGGAGACTAATATCTGAAAGTACAGGGGTAAACTTACTTAAAATTACAGTTGATCATTTAATGGGCGAGAAGATAACCGATGATGTTTTTGAAGTCAGAACAATTAAGCCAAAGGTTCTGAAATTCATATGTATGCCTCCTAATAGCGTTTTTAATACTTCAGAGTATGATAATAAAAATGTTTTTTGGTATTACAAAAACAACGAGGTTGTTAAGGAGATAAATGGATATTTTGAAAAGATTGGTTATTACATAGAAAGCAGTGAATAATGTGAAAATAGCTATAACAGGTGCTACAGGGTTTATTGGGAGTTATTTGATAGAAGGATTAAAAGAAAAATACGAACTGATAGGTATTACAAGGGATGCCAGTAAATGTATATCAAAAAGCGAAGTAAATTACAAGATCAGCGACTATTCAAAAGAATCGTTAATGGATGCATTGTATGATTGTGATGCAGTTGTCCATCTTGCAGCGATTAGGCCTCTAAAAGGTCAAGAAAGTGGCTATTTAATATATAACAAGAATGTTGAATTAACCTCAAATATCTTCGAGAGTTGTAGAAATGTTGGGATTAGTAACATAGTATTTGCTTCATCGATAAGTGTATATAATCCACGTTGTAATAACATTCCTTTTAAAACAAGTGACAAAATTGAGTATACACTAAATTTGTATGGATTATCCAAGTATTTTTGTGAAAAGTTAGCTTTGTACTATAATCACTATTATGGAATGGATATCAAGTCTTTAAGAGTAGCACAAGTCTTAGGTGTTGGAGAGAAAGAAGGGGTTATGGTTACAGAGTTTATCAAAAGATCAATGAACAAGGAACCTTTGACAGTGTATGGTGAAGGGAAAGGAAAACGGCACTATGTTTATGTAAAAGATATAGTTAGTGCAGTTGAAAAGGCTCTAATAAATCAGTCAGAAGAAAAGATTTTTAATATAGCTATGGAAAATAATATTTCACACAGAGAATTTGCAGAACTTGTAAATCTTGTGTTTGATAATATAAATAATATAGTTTTTGCAAAAGAGTTGAAAGAAGATACAGATGAATATCTTATGGATATTACTCATACAAAAAAATATTTGAATTGGTTTCCTAGTTATGATATGTATCTTGCCTTGTTAGATATGAGAAAAATCTTGGAAAATGAAATGGGGTATGATTTATGACAATCTTAGTAACAGGTGTAGCAGGTTTTATTGGAAGTAACTTTGTGTATTACTACCTAAGAAAATACAAAGACAGAAAGATAATAGGATTAGATAAATTAACTTATGCAGGTAATTTAGATAATTTATCTAAATTAACTCAAGACGAAAAAAAACGGTTTGTTTTCATAAAAGGCGATATAAACGATAGAAAATTGTTAGAAGAACTATATTCAAAATATGAAATAGATGGAGTAATTAACTTTGCAGCAGAAAGTCATGTAGACAGATCAATACATGATCCCGGTATATTTCTAAAAACAAACGTCTTAGGAACACAAACACTGCTACATGTATTTAAAGAACATTACGATGAAAAAAAGAAACAAAAGTTCTTACAAATATCTACAGACGAAGTATATGGAGCATTAGGACCAACAGGATACTTCACAGAAGAAACCCCACTGAATCCACACAGCCCCTACTCAGCAAGTAAAGCAAGCAGTGATTTAATAGTGAAAGCCTACCATGACACCTATGGGTTGAATATAAACATAACAAGATGTTCGAACAACTATGGACCATACCAATTTCCAGAAAAACTTATTCCTTTGATGATATACAATGCTTTGAATCACAAAGAACTACCAGTCTACGGAGATGGGAAACATGTAAGAGACTGGTTGTATGTAGAAGATCATTGTAAGGCAATAGACTTAGTGTTTGAAACAGGAAGAAGTGGAGAGGTATACAACATAGGGGGACACAACGAAAAAGAAAACATAGAGATAGTGAAGTTAATAATAACGTATCTTCAAGAAAAAACAAAAGATAAGACAATAAACGAAGGATTAATAAAACATGTGAAAGACAGACTTGGACATGATAGACGATACGCAATAGATCCAACAAAGATAAAAAACGAATTAGGCTGGGAACCAGAAACAAGATTTGAAGACGGTATCAAAAAAACGATAGACTGGTACTTAGACAACCAAGAATGGATGAAAAAAGTTATAACAGGAGAGTATTTAGATTTTTATGAGAAAAATTATGTTTTTGAGTAGATTATTAAATATATAACTAATTTAAGAAAGTAGATGAATCAAAGTTCACAATATATATGCATAAAATGGAGGATAAGATGTCAAAGGAACGAGAATTTATTAAATCATTTTTTCAGTTTTCTATAGGGCAATGGATTGCTGCCCTAATTTCTTTTGTCACTACCCCTATAACTACCTGGCTCATCATTCCTGAAGAGTTTGGTAAAGCCTCTATGTTTACATTAGCCTTTAATTTGTTTTTAAACATCTCTCTCCTTGGTACTGATCAAAGTTTTGTAAGGATGTTCTATGAGAAAAAAGAAGAAGATAGACGAAACCTGCTTTGGGACTCTTTGATGCCAAGTCTGTCTGTAGGATTGATTGTATTTGTTATAATTGGATTGTTTTGGAAGGAGTTATCTTTCGTTCTTTTTGAAGATTCTAATCATTTTTTATCTATCTTCTTACTGGGGCTTACCATTTTAATTGCGATCATAGAACGATTTGCCACATTGGTTGTTAGAATGAAACAAAGAGGGATAGCCTTTTCTGCTTTAAGAGTTGTAAATGGAGCATCAAATGCCGCTTTTACAATTTTATATGTATTACTTGTTTCAAGAACTTTTTATGCCATTATTGTGGGCTTGTTTCTTTCTCATATAGTTTCTGCCACATTAGCTATATTTCTTGAAAGAGATTTGTGGTTTGGTAAGTTTAAAGTTAACTTTGATTCAGTCAAAGAAATTATCAAGTATGGACTCCCGTTTGTTCCTACATTTTTAATAATATGGATTTTTCAATCTTTTGATAAATTAGCTTTAAGAAACTATGCAACTTTTACTGAGATTGGCTTATATTCTGCTGCCTTTAAGGTTGTTTCTGTTATGAGTTTGATTCAAGTGGGATTTTCTAATTTTTGGACACCTGTTTCTTACGAGAGTTATGAAAATAATCCTGAAAGTACAAGTCTTTTTGAAAAGGTGTCTTTGTTTATTTCTGCTGCTATGTTTGTTGTGGGAATGCTAATTATTGTGTTTAAAGATGTAATATTTTTACTTTTAGAAAGCAGTTACAGACAAGCAGCTGGAATTAGTGCTTTTCTTCTTTTAATACCTATCATGAACACTACATCGCAAGTTACAGGGGTTGGAATTGGCTTTAAAAAGAAGACATATTGGCATATGATAATATCTGCGGTACCTACTGTTGCTAACGTTATTGGAAATACCTTGTTAGTTCCACAATATGGAGCAAAAGGCGCAGCGTTTACAACAGGTTTATCTTATATCCTTTATTTTTGTATGAGAACGTTTATATCAAAGAATTTGTATCCAGTTAATTATCATCTGGGTAAATTCTTCATAGCTACGGTTGTTTTTGTTATAGTAGCGTTTATAAACACATTTATAGGAAATCTTGTTTGGCAGGTTCTTTCTGCAGTAGTTGGACTTGTTATTGTATTGTTGGTCTATAACACTGAAGTAAAATATGCCCTTGACTTGGTTGTTGATGAATTAAAGAGAGTAATTACTCCAAAAAAAGCTTGAAATTAAAAACATTAATTACTAATTAATATTTTAAAAGGTGATTATATTGGATTTTTATTATGTAACCTTAGAGTGTTTAGAAAAAAGTTTAGGTGTTAAAAAGAAAGTCTTAGGTCAAATGGAAGCGTTCAAAAGTTTTGGGTTTAATGTAAGTTTAATTAAGACAGTTCAGAAGGGAGTTTTATTCAGAGTTTTTGAAATGCAGAAATCATTAAAAATTAATAAAAATGCTGTTTATTACTTTAGAGGATTTGGTTTTTTATTTGTATTTTTTAAAAGAAAATTACGAAAGTTAAAAAAGAACGGCAATATACTTGTTTTGGAGATTCCTACACCTATTATTACATCTGAAAAGGAATTTGTTAAGAGCAAAGATAATATGCTTGTAAAAAAGATAAAATGGTTTTTGTTTAATCATTCTTTTCCAAGTGTTTTAGAGTACTTTGATTTAATAGTAGAATATGCACCAGAGGATTTAAAATATACTCAGGGAATAGAAAATAAATTTGTATACATTTCCAACGGAGTAGATGTTGAAAGCATAAAACTAAAAGATAAAAATGAAAGCAATAGTATTAATTTAATTTCTGTTGCTAATATAAGTTACTGGCATGGTTTTGATAGAGTCATTAAAGGACTTTATGAATATTATTATGGTGATAATAAGTTAGTTACTCCAGAAGTATTTTATTACTGTGTTGGTGAAGGTGATGATTTAGAAAATTTAAAAAAAATGGTAGAAGAGTTGAATTTAGAAAAATATGTTATCTTTCCCGGTGCAAAAAGTGGAAAGGAATTGAACAACATATTTGATAAGTCTGATATTGCAATAGGAAGTTTAGCAAATCATAGAAAAGGGCTATTTTATGATGCTGCTTTAAAAAACAGGGAATATTGTGCAAGAGGAGTCCCTTTTATTTTGGCTTCACCTGATTCTGATTTTCCTGAAATGTTTCCTTATGTGTTCCGAGTTTCTTCTGACGAAAGAGCTGTAAATATAAAGGAAATTATAAGTTGGTATGAAAGGCTAATTCAAGAAAATCCAGATTATTCTATAGAAATGAGAAAATATGCAGAAGAGCATTTAAGCTGGCAAGCAAAACTAATGCCCGTTTTAGAGAGAATTAATAAGTTGAGTTACGAAAATAAGTAGAAATATTTTTTACATGTGAGGAGAAGATATTTCATGAAAACTGTTATTATATTTCCTGGGGCTCTAGATTTAATCTTTTTCATAAACGAAATTCCTTTTTTAAAAAAGTATTTTAAGCGAATAGTCGTCATTTCTTATTATGGTGATAAAAACAAGTATGAAGAAATTGCTAAAAGATATGATTTAAATTACTATATGGTTAAAAAACATTCTTGGTTAAATATTTTTAATATAAATTTTTTTAAATGGTTTTTTTCTAAAGATGTTTTAAGAGAAATAAAAGAAAACTGTTCTTTTTCATTCAAAGGAATTAAAAGATTTTTTTACATTATTTACTATGGTTTATTTTATGTTGATAGCAAAAAATTTATTTTGCAAGAGATAAAGGAACATAGCGATAATGATTTTTTTCTCTATTCTTTTTGGTTAAGTAGAGGAGCATACGTTATTTCTAACTTTTATAGTTTGAAAACAGCTCTTAACATCAAAAAAATAGTGTCAAGAGCTCATGGTTACGATTTGTACATTGATAGGAATGAGTTAAATTATTTGCCTTTTAGATCTTATATCGATAAAAATTTAGACCAAATTCATTTTATTTCCGAAGCTGGCTTACAGTATTATGAAAACAATTTTTCTTCTAATTCTAAATTAAAAAAGTTTGTTACAAGAATGGGCACTTCAAATCCCAAAGGAATTAGAAAACAAATATATCAGAAAGATAAAATTACAATTGCATCATGTTCGTTAATTAAACCTGTTAAAAGACTTGATTTGATAATAGATATTTTATCAAAGGTTCCTTATGATTATTATTGGATTCACATAGGAAGTGGGGAAACAGAAAAAGAAATTATAAAATATGCCACTGAGAAGTTACCGCCGAACAAATTTGAATTTTTAGGATTCGTCAGTAACGATAAAATTTTAGATGTGTATAAGCAGTATGATGCCGATTTTTTTATTAATCTTAGTGATTCTGAAGGACTACCTGTTTCGATAATGGAAGCAATGTCATTTGGAATTCCAGTTATTGCAAGAAATGTTGGCGGCGTAAGCGAGATCGTTAATAGTTCAAATGGATTGTTATTAAATGAACCATTAGAAGAAACTTTTTGTGAACAAATAATAGACTTTATGAAATGTAGGTTTAATGATATCGACCGTTATCTATTTTTGTCGAATAATTGTTTTAGAACTTGGAATGAACAATATAATTTAGAAAAAAATAATAAAATATTTCTCAAAAGAATTTTTGAGGAATGAGATAAAATGAAATCATATTTAAAAGAAAACTGCAGCAAGAAAAAAATCAGACCTTGGTGAACAATTATATTTTAAAAAGATATATTTTTTATTAAATAGTTCCGCTATCAACATGGATAACTTGTCCAGTTATAGAATAACTTTCTTCATCTAATAAAAATTTAACAGTATTTGAAACACTTTCTATTTTGTAATTTGCCCTATGATTAAAATGGGAGAAACGTTCAAGCTTGATATATATTCTGTAGATTTATATAAGAAATATTATGATTTCTTTGTAAAACCGGCAAGAAGGTATAAAGATGTTTATAATGATTATATTAAATTATATAAAGATTAGTTAATTGTAATCTTGCTTTTATAAAATTATGTTATAATTTATTACATATTATTTTAGAAAAATAGCTGAAAAGTACTTCTTAAACTAAAGGGGGAGTGTACATGGAAAACGTCCCACAAAGTGTCATTGTAGGTTTAGGTTTAGGTGGAGCTACCGCATTTTTCTTTTTTATAGCGAATTTGTACGTTATTCTTCATTTTCTTCAAAAACTTATTTTCCCAAAGCGTCAATTTAAATGGCTCAATGCGATGGGGAAAAGATGGCATTATGTTCATTATTTTGGGAATATCATATTTATAGTTCTTGCGCTAATTCACGGAATTTTACTGTTGCCTTATGCAAGCTTTTGGCATTGGGTATTGATTACTTTGCTCCTTTGGATGGGTTTTGCAGGGATTACTTTGAGATTTACAAAAGCTCCAGCTAATGTAAAAAAAGTTCTCAGAAACTTACATGCAAAATGGTATATGTTCGTAATTATTTTAGTAGTATTGATAGTAGCACACATAGCATCGCTACCAAATTTCCCATTTCCTTTAGGATGATTAAGATGGAAGTACTATATCGGCAAGCAACGATAAATGATTATGATCAAATGTATAATCTATGGAAAAACATCGAAGGTATGGGTCTCAGTGATTCTGATACAAAAGAAAATATAGAAAAATTCTTGAATAAGAATCAAGGATTAAATTATATCTGCGAAAAAGAAGGAAAAATAATAGGCACAATTTTATGTGGCGAAGACGGCAGAAGAGGTTATCTCTATCATCTCGCTGTTGATAAAGATTACAGAAGAAAAGGAATAGGAACGAAACTGGTAAACTTAGTTTTTGATAATCTAAAGAAAAAAGGCATTATAAAATGTCACCTTTTTGTTTATTATGAAAACGAATTGGGTAAAACATTTTGGGAAAAAACTGGATGGCACAAAAGAAATGAATTACTAATATATTCGAAGGATATAGAATAAATATAAGGTAACTTTGGTTTTTATATGTCCATTTCTATTGTATTTAAGAAGAAAGGTATTTTTCAATATTTTTTAAGATAGTTTCATAATTTTCGTAGGCATTTAGTATTTTTTCTACGCTTTGTTCTATGTTTTATGTGTTTATTACTACTCCAACCCCTAACTCTTCAACTTGTTTTGCCATTGAAACAAATGATTCTTTAATAATAACTGGCGTTCCTGCAGCTATAGAATCGTAATATTTGTATGGAAGTGCAAATATATCGTTTTTGTAATTTTTTTTTTACAGTGTTGTACGAAATTAAAGAAAAAGAGGCTTTTGATAACTCTTCCATCATTTCATTGTAAGGCAAGAAAGATGTTGCGGTGTGTGGAATATCGTCAAACTCTTTTGAATCCATGCCTATGACTTTGAAAGAAAAGCCTTTTTTAATAAGAATATTGAGTAGTTTTTTCTCGTCTTCTATTTTCCTCGTCGTTTTGCCTACCAAGACGATTTCTTTTCGTTTTTTTTGAATATCAGGTTTTATGCTAAAAGAGGCGTAATTAGGCATAATAAATGTTTTTTCTTTACTTATTTTTGTTTTATTAATAATATCATCTCTTGTTTCGTCAGAAACAAAGATGGCTAAATTTGATAAATTCAATTGTTTTTTGAATAGGCGCCATATTACCGCCGTTTTTAAATCACCAATGATTGCAGGTAGTTCTGCTAAAAAGTTCTCAGGATGATATTCGTGTATGTCGTAAACTATTTTCTTATTTCGTTTTTTCGCTATTTTAAAGGGGTTAAGTGGTCTACTTGCTAAAAAATGGTGCATGTATAATATATCGTAATCTTCATTTTCAATTAAATCACAAATTATTTTATCGAATGCTCTTCTATTTATTAACTTTTCAAAAGGACTGTCTTTATTAGTTTCTTTTGTATATTTAATTGGCATATACGTGATATTTCCATCCTGATACTTTTTTTCTTCTTTATCTGTCCAATATTGGTATATAATCTCATTTGATTTAGAAAGAGTTCTAACGGTTCTGAAGACTCTTTTATCAAGCTTTGGATGCATGTAACCTATAATAAGTATTTTCATGACTTCACCTTCATATTGTTTGATAGGATGTTTTGGTAGTAACGTGATAATTATATCATTCTCAGGCGGTAAGTTAAAGAAATAATAAAATTATAGAAAAATTTATTATAATTTATACAAAGTTGGGTAAATTTCAAATATTTAAAGGGTCTTAGTGGATGTAATAAGAGTTTTTTCCAAAATTGATTTGAAAAATCAACATTATGACATTTTACGACATATTATATAATGTTAACTTAAATTTAATATATGATTGTTATAATAGGGGTGTCGATAGTGGAAGATTTTAGTTCAAAAAGTATTAAAGAGCTAATTTCATTAATCAACAAAGAAGCATCTTCGAATAGTTTAAAATTATTCAAAAATGATGTAAAGAAATTAAAAGATAGAAACTTATTATTGAAAATCTTTTTTGCAATACGTGAGATTAAAATGGATTATTCAGTTGGAGACTTAAAAACGGGAGATCTGCGTGGAGTTAGAACATTCAAAATTAACTACAATAATGTTGCATATAGAATTGCGTATTATGTTGATAAGCCGATCTTGGATTCTGAAAAGACGAATATAATGTTCATTCATGTAGGTTCAAGGGAAAATTTTTATAAAGAACTAACGGATTATTTTAGAAACCAGAAAAGCATCTTAAAATATATTAATAACAAAGCTATTTAATATTTCAATATAAGGAA
This sequence comes from Petrotoga sp. 9PWA.NaAc.5.4, assembly GCF_002895485.1. Lineage (NCBI taxonomy): Bacteria > Thermotogati > Thermotogota > Thermotogae > Petrotogales > Petrotogaceae > Petrotoga > Petrotoga sp. 9PWA.NaAc.5.4. Next base: position 34,848 of record NZ_AZRK01000014.1, on the reverse strand, counting down.
TAACTTTAATGTTTACATCGGAGGAGGAGTATTATAATATGATCAGTATTGGTGAGTTAATAAGCATTTTTTCTGAGTTATCAGCTACAAACAAAAAAAGATTATATAATTTTTTAATTAATGAATTCTCAAAGGTAAAATCAGAAGAATATATTGAATTTGTTGGTTTGTTAAGAGATTTGGAAGAAGATTTGTTGTATAGTGATGAGATTGACGAAAAAGAAGAGAATGAGAAATTATATTTTACACAAGATGACTTAGCGATCATGACAGGTTTATCAAAAAGGCAGGTACAAAGAATTCTAAAAAGTAATAATATTGAACCTTTAAATCCTGGACAAAAACCTCTGTTTTATGATTTAAATGAATTTGAAAAGTATTATTTTATCGCTAAGAATCGCTTTAGAGAACAACAAGTTGAAGATAATAGTTTTGTAATTAAGGAAAGGAAACAATTGAAAGTAGAAAAGCTTTTCAATAATACTACTAATAGTAAAAAAGAAATTACGCCATTAATTGATTTAAACATAATTTATGATAAAAATTCTTTTATTTCTGAATTCAAAGGACGTGAAGAAAGTGAAAATCAGCAATTTGCAGTTAGAGTGGGATAGAATAAAAAAATTTGAATATCAGATTGATGATGAAATAATTGGTAAAAAGCTTACTCCAAAACCAAAATTAGAAGTTCAACATAATTTTTTGGAAAAAACAAATGATAAACCCTATAGGGCAACACTTCTTTTAAAATATGACGTGAGGTTTAAGGAAGGGAAAAAGATATATCTAAAAATGAATATTGAGCTTGAAGGCTCATTTATTGGGAATCCGAAATTAGATGATACTGAGTTTAAGAAATTAGTTATACATTCTGGTATTCTTAATCTTATTCAGATAACAAGAGCAAAAGTTGCAGCGATAAGTGCAAATTTTGGATTTATTCAGCCTATATATCTCCCAATGATTGATGCAACAGATCTAGTAGACAAAAAAATGAAAGAAGTGTTAGGATAATAAGCTTTTGAAAGGTGCTTTAGAAAGAAAGATTTTCTAAAAATGGAATTTCGAATTTATAATGGGTTCATGGCGGTGTCTTCTTCCCTTTTCTAACTACAAGTGCCGAAAAGTTGCAATTGTTTATTTAATGTTTTTGAATTTATAATGGGTTCAGGGCAAAGCCCTCTTCCTTCCCAGCGCGTTTAAATACTTATTTATGGAGGAATAAATATGTATTTATCAGAAATAGAAGGTATTGAAATAAAAAAAGATGGATACTTTGAGAATTTTGGTAAATTAGGAAGAATTTATTTAGAAAATTCTATCTCTTTCATACATTCTGAAAAGTACTTACCTGATATAGATCAAAATATTTCTTGCATTGTATGTAATGAAGAATTGTTGCCATTTTTTTTAGGTAAAGACATAGGAATAGTTGTATCAAAAGAACCTAAAAACACGTTTTATGAGATATATTATACAATCTATTCAGAAGGTAGGTTAAATTATTTTGACAACAAAATTTCTGATTCAGCTACTATTTCTCCCAAAGCAACGATTGCAAGTTCTGGTGTAATTATTGGAGATAATTGTGTTATAGCAGATAACGTAGTAATTAGGGAAGGTACTATTTTAGAAAATAACGTACATATTGGAAACAATTGTGTTTTGGGTAGCGATGGTTATGAGGTTGCGAAAATTTATGGGCATAGTAAAATCGTTCCACATACAGGATATTGTATTTTGAAAGATAATGTTGAAATTTTAAACAATTGCTGTGTATGTAAAGGGCTGTTTAGAGGGTACGATACTATTATAGAAGAGAACGTTAAAATAGATAATATTGTACAAATAGCTCATGCAGTTAAAATAGGCAAAAACACAGAAATAGGTGCGGGAGCAGTTATTTCTGGAAATACAATCATAGGAGAGAATGTGTGGATAGGCCCAAATGTGACACTTTCTAATAAAATTAAAGTTGGAAACAATGCTTTTGTTAGTTTAGGTGCAGTTTTAATAAACGATATTAATGATGGAGAAAGAGTTGCAGGTAACTTTGCATACGATACTAAAAAATTCATGAACGAATTCAAAATGAAAAAAAGCAAAGAATAATAAGCAAAAAGAATGGAAGTTGAGTTCTCAAAACCTCCTATCTAAATTCAGAGTTAGAGATATTCTCTACGTAATTGCCAGTTCGCCTTTTTCTATTACTTATTAATTGCGCACAATTAACCCAGCCTGTTCTTTGAGACTACTCTTTCTTAGGATTATCTTTTGGTTTATCTTTTTTGCTTCGGTCTTTCTTCTTGTCAAATTTCTTGTACATCAGTTAAGCCTCCTTAGGCTTCTCAAACCAAAAAGTTTTTTGTACTAATTATATGCTTTGTTTGTTCTTTCTAATTGCTATTTTAGTTTTCTCTTGATTTAACAGGATATTCCTACTTTTTATTTGAATGTGTATTTTTTCTTTTGTTCATTTTAGGAGAAGCACTACGAATAGAAGAAGAATATAATGAGGATTATATGTTAAAGTAAATTCATGACTTGATTCAACTTTTGAAAATCTCACTTGAAAATAGAAGTAAATCAAATAAAAAAGAAACTTTGCTCTTTTTTAATTAAACGTCAAAATCAATTCCTAAAACTTCAAATACTACTATAAATCCTATACTAAATTTTCTAAGATTTAAGTCGATATATTATTAGAAAAAGTGGCAAGAATCTAATTGGAGAGTTATTTTTATAAAATCTTAAAAAAGCTTATTTCCAGTTAAATAAAATGCTTTAGCTCCTTCAGATATATCATACTAACAAATAAATGTAGGCAATCAACATTAATTAACGATTATTTATAAACACTTTAGAAATAAATAATTTTCATAACAAGATTTTGAATTTAAAAGGGTTCAGGGCGCAGCCTTCCCCCTCTTTTTGGGTCAAAGAGAAAACTTATCTTTTGTGTTGTAATTTTAAAAAACAAGATTTTGAATTTAACGGGTTCAGGGCGTAGCCCATCACCACATCGTTCGCGGTTTTAACCGAAAAATAATCTTTTGATTTTAAAAGTGGGTCCAGGGCGTAGCCCTCCTTCTCTTTTTGGGTCAACGATAAAACTTATCTTTTATAATTTTCAAAAACAAGATTTTGGATTTAAACGGGTCCAGGGCACATCCCTCCACTACATTGTTCGCGGTTTTAACCGAAAAATATTTTTTTTGAATTTAAAAGGGTTCGGGGCGTAGCCCTCCCCCTCTTTTTAGGTCAACGATAACTATTACTTAAAAAAGGAGCTTGAAAAAATGTTTGAAGAAATCTTTAAACTGATAGAAAAAGGAGAACTAAACAAAGCTCAAGAATTGATAGACAAAACCCCAGAAAATGATCCAAAACGATACAACGTAAGTGGACTCATATATTATCAGAAAAAAGAATTAGAAAAAGCAAAAGAAGAGTTTGAAAAAGGATTAAAAATAGATGCAGTAGATTCAGACCTGTTATTCAATTATGGATACCTACTAAAAGAAATGAACCAAGAGAAAGAAGCATGGAGATACTTAATGAGGATACATAAAAAAGATTGGGCAACATATGATATGTTAGGAGATATAGAATTCAAAACCAGGAGCAAATTATCCGCACTACGATTCTACAAAAAAGCAGCAGAATTAACCGATAGTCCTGAAGAAATGAAGAAAAAATTCTTAGACATGAGAAACAATATAAAACAAGATACTAAGATTGCTTTCCTATGCTTACCTGGATTAGATAACTTCCTAAAAGATATAGTAGAAACCTTCTCACTTGCATACGATGTCAAACTAGTAGTCACAAAAGATGGAAATCAAATAGCAGAAGCTATAAAATGGGCTGATATTGTTTGGTTAGAATGGGCAAATGACTTAGCAATCTTCGCAACAAACAATGTACCTGAAATACAAAATAAGAAAGTTGTATGTAGGTTGCATAGTTACGAGATATTCACTCAGTTTCCAGAGAAAATTAATTGGGCTAATATAGATAAACTAATTTTCGTTGGGGATCATATCAAAAGAATATTGCATGAACTTCATCCAAATCTAAATATAGATCCCACTAAAGAGGTTATTATACCAAATGGTGTTGATCTAGATAAATTCAAATTTTCTCCGCGTAAACCAGGATACAATCTAGCCATTTTGGCTCATATCAATTACAAGAAAGATCCAACAATGTGGATTCATATTATTAGTAAACTTAAAGAGGTAGATAACAGATATAAATTACATGTTGGAGGAGATTTTCAAGATCCTCGCTATTTTGTATATTTTAATTACATTAAAAAAGAAATGAAAATAGAAGATAATCTTATATTACATGGATGGATAGACAATGTAGAAGAATTTTTAGAAGATAAAGATTATATACTATCAACAAGTATTCATGAAAGCTTTGGCTATAATATAGCAGAAGCCATGGCGAGAGGCATAAAACCTATAATCCACAATTTTGATGGAGCAAAGACTTTATGGCCCAACAAGTTAATATACAACACAATCGATGAAGCTGTAGAAAAAATAATAGAGCAAACCTATGATTCAGAAGGCTATAGAAGATTTATAGAAGATAATTATTCATTGGAAAAGCAGATTGATTTGATTGAGAATCTATTAAATAAAATACCTGCACAGAGAAATAGTGACAGTGATTCTTACTATAGTTTAATTGGAAGTTATGGTTCTGGAAATTTAGGAGATGAACTAATTGGCTATAGTATTTTAAAAGAAAGTATCATCGGAGAAAAAGTGAAGTACGTAGGAACTTTTAATAAAGAGATTAGCTCTCAGCTTTATGGTAATTATAAGTACTTTAATTACCTTCAACCAAAGGAAGCATTTGAAGCCATAAAAAATTCACAAGGGTTAATATTTGGAGGAGGAGGAATATTTTATGACTATGGTGATCCAAGGCCAAATGCCTTATGGTACCGAATATACTTGGCAGCAATTACTATGTTACAAATAAAAAAACCTGTGTTTTTCTTAAATATAGGTTGTAATGAGGTTCATCTTCAACAAAATAAACAACTGATAAAAGATATTTTCGATTATGCAGATTTTATTTCAGTTAGAGATATTGAATCTTTTGAATTTTTGAAAGAAATAGGGGTAGATAATGAGATAAATCTGGGAGCAGATAATGTTTTTTTACTCTATGAAAAGGTAAGTTTCCCTAATGTTCAAAAAGAACACTTGTTTGGAATAGAACTTAGACCAATCCAAGAACTAGTTTATAGAAATCCTACTAAAGATAAAGAAATAGCTAAAAAAATAGCTTTTGTTATTGATAATCTATATAAACGTATGGGAATACAGGCAATTTTTTATTCTACATATCTTGGATATGACGATAAATTCTATGAATTAATTACTACCTATATTGAAAATAAAGATTCAATATATATATTTGAACAAAACTATAACTTTCTTGAATTACTGAAAAGCCTCAAGAAATGCCAATTTTTTGTAGGAATGAGTTTGCACTCATTAATATTTTCCTCATTAGTAAATACAAAATTTATTGGAATTTCATATAATTCTAAAGTTGAAATTTTCTGTAAAATGATGAATGATGGAAAATATTGCATTGAATATCCTGAATTTGACCCCGATGAATTATTGACCGAATGTTTATCTATCCTCGAAAACAAAAATTTAAATTATGAACCTAAGCTCAAAGAATTAAATTTAAGAACATTAAATTCGCAACAAAAGCTTTATAACAAATTGAAAAATCCCGTTAAATACAAAGATTTTAAAATTCAATCTAAAGAAATGGAAAAATTTTTTAGTCATTTGTTATAAAAATAGTTAACTTATAAACCTAAAAATAAGTATTATTAAAGTTTATATATAATAATAACCAAAATAGGGACGTAAAATTTTTCTACGTCCCTATGATTTTTGAGCTAAAATACTTCTTAAATTATCGTTTAATGCTTCTAGTTTTGTTATTTTAAATCCTTCTTTTTTGAATAGTTCTTCGAGTTGTTTTGTAGTTCTAAGAACTCTAAAATTAGGTCCAAACCATATTATATTTTCTCTATCGTTTAAATCAGGAACATATACAAAAGCCAGGACTTTTTCTGCATTTTTTAAAAGGCTTGACATGTCGTAATTTTTTTCAAACTCGCCTATAATTAAAAGATTTTTTGAATCTTGGTTTACTGTTATTTCTAAATCATCAAATATACTTTTGTATTTTTCTTCTTCAAACCCAACTACCTTTAACTCATTGAATTCTGAGTCAATTAAACCTTTTAAAATGTATTCTTTTTTAACTTCGAAAGGTTTTGTCTTATACGTTTCTTTTTCTCTTTCTTCGTAGATTTTTAATGCCTCATCAGCAGGATAAGGAATTGCATACATAAAATTATTACCTTTTTTCCAGCTTCTTATTGGATGTATAATTCCAAGCGTAGAGAATTTTTCTGATATATTTCCAACCCAAATTATTTTATCATCGTTTTTCATGAAATTATATCGAGCGTTTGGATAAAGGCCAGAATATGTGTATCTCCCAAGAGCAAAATCTGCTAATTTATTATTTTCTTCTACAGCTTTTTTGTGAAGTTCAAAAGCTTTTTTCATATCTTCCTTTTCATAGATTTTTGCTAATCTGTAGTAATAAAAAGGGAATTCTTGTGTATTTTCTATTTTACTTAACAGTTCTTTCGCCTTATCTGAATCTTTTTGAATATATGAAACGCCTGATGTGTACAAGGCAAATGGTGTATCAGAAATGAGATACAACTTTTGTACATTTTCTTGACCTATATATTCCATAATGTTGAATATAAACTCTTTACCAGAAGAAAAATGTGCATACATCTCTTCATATACACCATCCATCAATGGATCTAACTTGGTATTTAAATCTTCTACTATAGGTTTAATGAACATCGATAATTCAGGAACAGCCTCTAAAGACTTTTTATACATCTCAAGAGCTTCTTTAAATCGTTTTATCTTTAGGTAGCAATCACCTAATAAGGCGTATAAAACTCCTTGAACTTTTTCGTTTTCCACTTTTCTTAAAGAAGATAATATCTTTAAAATGCCGACGATATCTTTCGTGTTTTTAAGTATTGAATAAAATAGTAAAAGTCCTGGTATTCCACTTTTTTCAACAAACTCTGTATAATTTTCTTTTGTTAAAAAATCTAAAAGTTGATCTTCTTTTGTTTTCAATTTGTTTATTACATATTTAGATATTGGATTCCTATAAGTCAATTTTTCTAAAATGTCTTCTTCTGTTTCAACTTGCAATTCAGCTATCTTTTCAATCAATAAATCGTAATAAATAACAGTCCCTTGTTTATGTAGGCTTTCAACCATAACTTTTATGCTCGGTAATATCTCTTCAAACTCTTCTTTTGTTTTTATGTTCTGATTTACTTCATGCAATAATATGTATATATTCTTCTTATCAAAAGAAGGACTTTCTTCTGAAAATGCTCCAGTAAGATATTTATTGAATTCGCTCAAATCCTTTTCATTTAAAGCGGCTCTTGCCATTAACATATTTGCAAGAGGGATTTGTTTGAAAGACATAATTGTCCAATCAAACTTTTCTACATTTTTCATAGCATCTTCAAGCACATCAAAAAACTTTTTACCCCAGGTTAGTAGTTCATCCCAATTTTTTTCTCTTTCTAACAGAACAATCATGCCAAAATATGGGTCTGGATATTGAGGGGCAGCTTGAATACATTTTTCAAATAATTCTTTTGCCATTTCATTGAGACCACCAAGCACACAATCTAAACCAAATAGATACAAAAACTCAAGACCTATCGCAGGAATCTGCCCTACTTTTTTTATTTCTTCTAAGGTTTCCCAAGCTACTTGATTCTTTTTATAGGTATATCCTCCGATAGATTCTGTTTTATACAACTGAACTAAGTAATATATTCTTTCTAAAGGGTCTTTTGCTGTTTGTAAATGTTCTCTAATAAGATTTCCAGTTCTTTCATATTTTTTCTTTCTTAACGATCTTGTCCAAATGTATCCATAGTGCAAAATAGGGAAATTAGCATGTACTACTTTTGGTTTGTAGATAGATTGGTTGTGAACAATGTTTTTAAAATAAACGGTACCTCTTCTAAAAATTACAGGTATAGATGCGACTTCAGTGTGTTTTAGATCAGGATCAAGATAACTAATAATTGGAAGGTATACTGTATTTACCGATTTATCAAGGCTTTTTAAAAAGTCACGTATATTTTTTCTAAAAGATTCTGATGCTTCTTCATCAGCATCTAATCTTAATACCCATTCACAAGTTGGAAATTGTAGGGAATAGTTTCTTGCTTCAGAAAAATCATTTTGCCATTCATGAAAGTATAGTTTGTCTGTGTATTCTTTTACTATCTCAGGAGTTCTATCAGTTGAACCTGTATCTACAACAATTATTTCGTCTACTACGTCAATGATTGATTCTAAAGCTCGTCTTATATTAGCTTCTTCATCTTTTACTATCATTGCTACAGAAAGAAGGCCTTCATTGTTTGAAACCATTTTTAATTTCCTCCTCTAAAAGGCTTAATAGTTACTCACTGGGAGAGGGCTCCGCCCTGGACCCGTTATAAAATCAAAATCTTACTTTTAAAAAATTCTCTTTTTAAAGTCTTTATCTAATTTTGACAAATTGTTTATTTCTTTAGCTCTTCGGTACTTATACCGAGAGAGGGGGAGAGGCTCCACCCTGAACCCGCTTTTAAAATCAAAAGATTATTTTTAAAAGGTTCTCATTTTAAAATCTTTATCTAATTTTGACAAATTGTTTATTTCTTTAGCTCTTCGGTACTGATACCGAGAGAGGGAGAGGGCTCCGCCCTGGACCCGTTATAAATTCAAAAGATTATTTTTCAAAAGTTCTCATTTTTAAAGTCACTAATAAAATTGAAGATAAAATATTCTTTATTAATTATACTAGAAATATGCATAAAAATCCTAAAAAAAGAGGGCCTTTTGGGCCCTCTTTTCTATTAGATTTATTATCTTAACAACTGCAATACGTTTTGAGGTATTGTGTTTGCTTGTGCCAACATAGCATTCGCTGATTGCATTAGTATCTGTTGTTTTGTGAATGCCATTATTTCTTTTGCCATGTCTGCGTCTCTGATTCTGCTTTCGGCTGCTGTTAGGTTCTCTGATGCAACTCCAAGGTTGGATATAGTATGTTCTAATCTGTTTTGAACAGCTCCTATCTTTGCTCGAGCACTACTTACTTTATGTATTGCAGCATCTATAACCATGATAGTTCTTTCCGCACTGTTTTGATTTGTAACTTTAAGTGAGTCATTAGTAAGTCCTAAAGCAGCTGCCCTCATATCGTCTAATCCTGCAACCATGTTATGTCCTTCGTTAGCACCTATCTGGAAGATGAGCGAGGTATCTTCATACCATCTTTCTTCAGCCCTAACTACACCGCTATCAATCACTTCTTCCAGTGGCAAGGCACCTTTGAAGGAGCTGATATCATAGACAGAAGTATCCCAGGTGAAAGCTAAAGCTTTTGAAGCATTTTGATCAATTGTAACGCTAAAGCCACTTGATGTCGTTGCTATTGTTCCACTGATAGTACCAACGACAAAAGCTTTTCCACTAGAGAAATCTACTACCGGTGATGCTTCCAAACCTTCTTCGTTAAAATAATTTACTCTTACATCTAATGGACTAGTTCCCTCATCTTTAAATTGTCCTACTTCTACTACATAAGAACCTTCTTGAACATCGCTGACGGTTTTTGAAGCTGCAAGAGAAACATTAATAGAATTGATTTGAAGTTGTACTCCCGCTGCAGTGCTTGAATCAGAAAGTTCAAAATCAAATTTCAAATCACCTATAGTTACTGATTTAGCTACCCCTGTAGAGCCAGAAGTTATTCCGTTAACAGTGAATTGTCCAACAGTTGCTGTTCCCATTCTAAAAGCTATAGTTCCAGCACCACCGGTAGCTCCACTTATGAGCTTCACACTGATATTTCCTAAATTCATAACGTTTACGGTCGTACTTTGTCCATTATTTATCGTTAAACCACCTATATTTGCAAGTTCTAATCCTTGTAAATCTGTTGAAGCTTGTAAATCAAAATTTCCGCCAGTAACTACTTTAATGTCTGCTTCTGGTCTGAAGCTTTCTATCTTTCCGTCAAGTAGTTTCATCGTGTTGAATTCTGTGGTTCTTGCTATTCTGTCTATTTCTTCTCTTAGTTGATCAAGTTCCGCTTGGATTTGGTTTCTATCTACGTTTGTATTTGTATCTGATGCTGCTTGTACTGCTAATTCTCTCATTCTTTGAAGTATCGAGTGTGTTTCTGTTAACGCTCCTTCTGCAGTTTGTATTAAGGATATTGCGTCTTGTGCGTTCTTAACTGCCATGTCAAGACCTTTAATTTGCCCTCTCATTTTTTCAGAGATGGCAAGTCCTGCTGCGTCGTCTCCTGCTCTGTTGATCCTTAATCCTGAAGATAGTTTTTCAAGTGTTTTACCCATAGATGTGTTTACTTGGTCCAAAGATCTCCATGCATTTAAAGCACTGATGTTATGGTTTATCCTCATAATTTATACACCTCCGTGTGTGTTGTTTTTTTGCCCTTCCTTGGGCTATATGGAGAATCTAATTCTTAACTAATTTTATTTTATCTTAACAACTGCAATACGTTTTGAGGTATTGTGTTCGCTTGTGCCAACATAGCATTCGCTGATTGCATTAATATCTGTTGCTTTGTGAACGCCATTATTTCTTTTGCCATGTCTGCGTCTCTGATTCTGCTTTCGGCCGCTGTTAGGTTCTCTGATGCAACTCCAAGGTTGGATATAGTATGTTCTAATCTGTTTTGAACAGCTCCTATCTTTGCTCGAGCACTACTTACTTTATGTATTGCAGCATCTATAACCATGATAGTTCTTTCCGCACTGTTTTGATTTGTAACTTTAAGTGAGTCATTAGTAAGTCCCAAGGCAGCTGCTCTCATATCGTCAAGACCTGCAACCATGTTATGTCCTTCGTTAGCACCAATTTGGAAGACAAGCGAGGTATCTTCCAACCACTTCTCTTCCGCTCTGACTACACCGCTGTCAATCACTTCTTCCAGTGGCAAGGCACCATTGAAGGAACTGATATCATAGACAGAAGTATCCCAACTGAAAACAAGACCTTCAGTTGCACTTCCGCGGCCTGAGACTTGTGCTTCTAGATTAATAAGAAAACCATTATCTACAGACAATGACCCACTTGCCACAGAAGCACCTGGAGCAACGATTGTTGAAACACCAATGACTGCATTTCCTTGTGAAAAATCTACAACTACTGTTTCAGCAAGACCAGTTTCATCAAAGTAATTAATTCTTACATCTAAGGGACTTGTTCCTTCTCCTTCAAATTGACCCACTTCTACAACAAAAGAACCTTCTTTTGCATCTTGGAAATCGTAATCAAAGTTGTATTCAACTATTTTATCTTTAGCAAGAGAAACATTAATAGAATTGATTTGAAGTTGTACTCCCGCTGCAGTGCTTGAATCAGAAAGTTCAAAATCAAATTTCAAATCACCTATAGTTACTGATCTTATTGCGTTGGAAGAACCTTCACCTATATTCACAATCTCATATTCTTCAACATTTTCTGTTCCCATTCTAAAAACTATAGTTCCAGCACCAGTGTCACCTGCACTTATGAGCTTCACACTGATACTTCCTAATTCTACTCCATTTAGATTCAAGGTGATTGTTTGTTCTTCATCGTCTTCAATTGCAATTTCTTCAATATTTGCAAGAGTTACTCCCGAACCAACTGTTATAGAACCGGCTGCAGTTGCTCCTTTTAATGATGCTTGTAAATCAAAGTTTCCACCTGTAACTACTTTAATGTCTGCTTCTGGTCTGAAGCTTTCTATCTTTCCGTCAAGTAGTTTCATGGTGTTGAATTCTGTGGTTCTTGCTATTCTGTCTATTTCTTCTCTTAGTTGATCAATTTCTGCTTGGATTTGGTTTCTATCTACGTTTGTGTTTGTATCTGATGCTGCTTGTACTGCTAATTCTCTCATTCTTTGAAGTATGGAGTGTGTTTCTGTTAACGCTCCTTCTGCAGTTTGTATTAAGGATATTGCGTCTTGTGCGTTCTTAACTGCCATGTCAAGACCTTTAATTTGCCCTCTCATTTTTTCAGAGATGGCAAGCCCTGCTGCGTCGTCTCCTGCTCTGTTGATCCTTAATCCTGAAGATAGTTTTTCAAGTGTTTTACCCATAGATGTGTTTACTTGGTCCAAAGATCTCCATGCATTTAAAGCACTGATGTTATGGTTTATCCTCATAATTCATACACCTCCGTGTGTGTTGTTTTTTTGCCCTTCCTTGGGCAAATTTTTTCTCTGGCCAGAGATTTTCATAATATTATCGGAGTTATTTTGGGAAACTTTAATAGAATTTTTAAGTGAAGTAAGAGGAAAAGTTTTGCTATTTAAAACATTTAAAAAGCTGAGAACGAATTCCTTGTCATTAAAACTACACTTTCAACATGATCGGTATGTGGAAACATATCTACTAAATGAAAAGCTGATACTTCATAGATTTCGGATAATTCTTTTAAGTTAGAAGCCAATGTTTTTGGATTGCATGAAATATATATGATTTTATCGAATTTTTGATCTTTTATGAATTTGATAAGGTTAGGATGAAGGCCGGCTCGAGGGGGATCAACCACTATGTAATCAGGTTTTTCATACTCTTGGCTTTTTACAAAGTCTTTCACATCTTTATTTATAAATTCTACGTTGTTAACCTTATTTAATTTGGCGTTTTCTTTGGCTGCCTCTACTGCCTCTTTCACTATTTCTATTGCATATACTTTTTTTGTCTTTTGTGCTAATAGTATGGAGATAGTTCCGGTTCCACAATAAAGATCATAAGCTATATCTGATTCATAGGCATAAGATAAAGCAGTTTTGTATAAAACTTCTGCTCCTTTTGTGTTTGTTTGAAAAAAAGAGAAAGGTCCAACTTTGAAGGTAAGGTCAAATATTTTTTCATAAAAATAGTCTTTACCATATAAAATCTTCATTTCATCTGCTTTAACGACGTTTGCTTTTGATTCTGTTTTGCTTTGAATTATTGAGACTATCTTTCCTTCTAACTTCAGTTTTAATATGTTTTCTTTCCATTCTTCTACTTCTTTATTATACTGTTCATCAGTTGAAGTTACTAAATTTAGAAGTATCTCTTTTGTATTAAAGCCTTTTCTAACGCTTAAATTTCTTAAGAAACCACTGTGGTTTTTATAATTTCTATAAGGGACTTGTTTTTTTCTAAAGTATTCGTTAGTCTCATAGACTATCTTATTAAAATCTTCATCAGCTAATTTGCAATCTATAGCGGGATACACATCAAACTTTTTCTTTTTACCTCTTAAACCTAAGACAATGGGACCATCTTTGTATTCGTTGCCAAAAGAATATTCCATCTTGTTTCTATATCCATATACAATTGGAGAAGGGATTATTGGATAATAATTTTTAGGTGCAATTTGAAATTGATTGAATAATTCAAAAATATATTTTTCTTTTATTTTTAGTTGATCGTTGTAAGGTATGTTTAGTTTGCTACAACCGCCGCATTTATCAAAGGTAGAGCATAATTGCATATAATTACTCCTTCCTGGACCCGCTTTTAAATTAAAAAGAGTATTTTTAGAAATGCTACATTTTTAAAGTTCACATTTAATTTTTCTAACTTTTTCGGTACTTGTACCGAGAGAGGGGAAGGGCTCCGCCCTGGACCCACTTTTAAATTCAAAGATACTTTTGCAGTTGAAACCGTAAACGATGTGGTGAGGTGCTCCGCCCTGAACCCTCTTTTAAATTCAAAAGAGTATTTTTAAAAAATTCTCATTTTTAAAGTGTAGAAATTATTGATCAACATTTTCTCTGTTAAAAAAATTATCTTCATGAACTTTAATAAAGCAAATGTTTTGACGTTTATTGTTCTCTATGTTTCCAAAAATATAAAAATAATCTTGATTATCTGGTTTTATTAATCCCATTATTTCAAAATTACTGTCAAATTTGTAAGTGTTGACTTCATTAAATGACTGATCTTTCAAATTAATTTCATATATAACACCTATTTTTTTGTTATTTTCTACTTTGTATCCATAAGCAAAATATTTATCTTCAATTTGTGAAACTCCGAGTAGTTTTCCCGCTTCATTAACAGTATATTCAAAAGAAGATTTAAATCCATTTAATTCATCTACTTCCAAAACACCTAATTTTCTTGGGTTAGAAGAGGTCTCATAAACAATATAGTGTACTTTACCTTTCTGTATAGAACCAACGGGAATGTTATCGTAACTATCACCATGAACATATTGCCATTTCATGTTTCCATAATAATCAAGTTTCAATATATAAACGTCAAAGCCACCTGCTCCAAAAGACCTTGTGGCACCAACAACGATGAACCCTTGATCTTGAGTATTTTTTATGTCTATAGCAATCTCAACATCGTTTCCGCCAAAATTGTATGTCCAGATCCTTGTACCGTCAATTAGATATTTTGATACAAATATATCTGATAATTTTTTATTTATGAATATGTTCCCGGCAATTGCAAAACTTTCTTCATCTATTTGCAAGATCTTTATTCCGTTATCCCTGCCTATATCTCCATAGTTTATTTGGTAATTTATCGAACCATCATCTGTTAAAGAAACGATATATGCGTTCCCGTTTAATCCGTATGATAATGTATCTCCTACAGCAATAATATTTGTCTGAAGTGAACTTGCATCGTTTGTGATTATTGCATCTCTAAAGAAATCGGTGTCTTGCCCTTGCAAAGACTTTTCTAATATTATGTTACCAAATTTATCTACTTTCCATATTTTTGCATCCCACCCGTGAATATCTTCATAACCATAAAGATAAAAGTATTCTCCATCAAACTTTGCACCATAAATATATTCATTATATGGCTTTTCAAAGATTTTGATAAATTCTGGTTCTTCTGGTTCTTCTGGTTCATAAGGTGGAAATGGTTCTTCTTCAACAATTAGAGGAATTTCTGATAATGTAGTATCTTGTTGTGGTGGTGTTATCGGCTCTTCTATAAATATTTCGTCTTGAAATTCAAAAGTTACGGTTACTGGTGTTGAAGGTGTTGAAGGGGCTGTTATTTCAGCATGAGGTTCTTCAACAGTTTCAAGTTCATAAAACAGTTTTTCTTCTGATTGTTTATAATAATAGTGTTTCTGATCAAAATTATCGTAAAGCACTAAGTATCTTGTTATAAAATCTTTTATTCCTACTATTAATCCTTTATCATATACTAAGGGTTCAGATATAATCTCTAATTTATTTAAGGTAGCATAACTCCAAATCAAGTTCCCATCCATTTCAAAAGCCCTTATGCTGTCTCCTAATAAAACAAATCTTTTTTCATTTATGGGGACAAAAAATTCAAAGTTTTCGTCAAAAGTTAATGATTTTATTAAACTAAGGTCGGTTCCATAGAAATTTAAACTTTTTTTGTTAGAAAGAAGCACTATTTTATCGTAGTATCCGTATAACTTTCTTTGATAATTTCGAGTTAATAATGGGAATTTTTCTTCTGCAACTTTTTGAAAATCTAAGTTGAGTGCAACCATGTTTTCATTAGTTAAAATAACTATTATATGTTCTGATTCATTCTCTATAAAAATAAAATCTTGAGGTGACTGGTTGATTTTAAAGCTATTTGATACATTAAAGTTGTTATCTACTTCTAATAGAGAATTTTTTGTTAATACGTATAATTTTCCATTATTTACCAATGCTTTTACAATGTTCTGAAATTCAATTTGCTTAATTATCTTATAATCATCACTCAAAACATAAATTGAGTTTTCACTATAAACAACATTCTCTCCAGCAAAGTCTTTTATCTTGTCATTAATCTGAAGTTCTATCTTGTTTAGATGTTTATCGTAAATATATGTAGTTCTTTCAGTTGCAACAAATATATTTTTATTATCAGAAATTGTATTTACAATATTTTCTTCTAAATTAATCGTTTTATTAACGGTTTTATCTTCATTAAAGAGAATTAAACTATTCTCAGTAACACCTACATAATTCAACGCAACAGGTATTATTTTTTTATAGTTTTCAAAAAAAATAATATATGCATCTCCAGGTCGTAGGCTTCTTGTTGTAAATTTTGCAACTGGGCTGGAATATATATTCCCTTGAGTATCTACAGCTTCGACTTTCCAGTAGTAAGTAGTGTTGGGTTTAAGCACATCACCGGTGTAAAAAGTTGAAAAAATATCTTGAATCTTTAGATCATTTTGATCTATATTTTCATCTTCAGATATATAAACGTTATATCTAAAATCCCCTCCTTGGCTTACTTGCCATCTGAAAGAACTTCTGATATCAACGTTATTTGAACCATTTTGAGGAGAAATTAAAGTGATGTTTACTGCATAAAAAATAGAACTGATAATAACAAAAAATCCTAATAAAGAGTATATTTTAAAACCAATTTTCATATTCACACCTCACAATTGGTTAAGAAAAGATACAAAGAGAGCTATAGTTTTTACCTTCTCATCAAGAAAAGTTTCTGAGTTAATTTCTTCTATGGTTATTTCCAACCTTGCCATCGATAAAAAGACATATAAAGCTTCTTCAAAATTTTTTATTTGAAATTCTAACATAGAGTCAAAATCCATCAAAAATTCTTCGTAATTTGCAATAATTTGAGCAAAATAAAAAGACATATCTTTTATCTCTTCGATATTTTCCTTGATAAAGTCTTCAAGGGGTAATTTTTCTCCGAAAATTCTATCTTGATAAAATTTTAATAACAAACGTCCAAATGCTAATCCGTTTCCATCTTTCCAGAGAAGTTTTGATAAAATAGTTGATACCCTTTCCGAAAGTCCATAGTTAAACCCGCAAAGTAATAGACTGTTGGTTATTAATTCTATCCCCAAAGGAACGTCTTTGGGAAAAATTGTATTTTCTGTTAGCCAATTAACATACTCTTCTCTTATTCCTTTCTCATTCAAATTATCAGCCAGAATAAAAGGATCTATTTCTCCCAACTCATTTATACTTTCTAAAAGTGAATCTGTAATTATTGGATCTGCAAAGTTTTCTAATTTGTTTAAATAATAATCTATATTGTGCAATCTTTCTAACAGTGAACCAAAGTCTAATATTTGATTTTCTGAAAGATTCTTAATAACTGATTTTACATCTCCTTGAGAGATATCGAACAATAATTTAAGGTTTCTTGCTGGTTCATAATATTTTGTATTAACCAAAGAGTTATAATAATCTGAAACTCTTTTTGAATCTTCAATTATAACCGATAACTTCAATAACGTCAATTTTATCATGTCTACATTTTCGTAATCGGCTTTTTCTAAAGCTCTTTCTTCTGTTTTTACCGCTTCTAAATATCTTCCAACGTTCTTGTATTCTAAAGCGAGTTCATGTAATATGTAATCAGTTTCTTGTATTTTCAATGCCTTTTCCAACGCTTCAACAGCTTTGTTATGTTCCGCTAATTTTGCTAACGAATGAGCATCGTTATAGTATATTTCATATGTTTTATCATCAATCGCTATAGCTTTTTGATGAATGATATGTGCTTCTTTAAATCTTTGCATCATGTTCAATACCACACCTAATCGTTCATATGCTGGAATAAATTCTTTATCATTCTCGATACATTTTTTATAGTAAGATGCCGCTTCTTCATATCTTGCGTTTTCCATATAAACATCGCCTATTTTCAAATAACTTAGAGAAAAATCTTTTTCGTATTCAATTGATTTCATGTAGTTCTCCAAAGCTTCATCATATATTCCTCTCTCAAACATCAAGTTACCAAGTTCAAAATATCCATACGCAAAATTGGGTTTTTCTTTTAAAGCTTGCTTCAAATTCAACTCTGCAAGTTCATAGTTACCAAGACTTTTAAAATAAAGCCCTGTATAGAAATACAGTCTATAATCAGGATTTATTTTTGCCGCTTTATCTAAAAAGCTCTTTGCTTTATCGAAATCACCTTGGTTCAAATACTTCTTAAAAGCTTCATAATAATAGTATGTTAAGTAAGATATGTAATATTTGTTATTTTTGTCAACTTCTGTTTGCGCTTCTAAACCCCTTATTATAACTTCTAAAGGTATTTTATTCGTCTCTCTGGCTTTTTGAAAATCTTGTGCCAATATGGGTAATTTTACAGGTAAATTATTAAATTTTGCATAATCGGGATCCAAAGTCAAATAGACAATAGCATACTTAATGTTACTCAAAATGACACCTCTTTCATCTTTCAGTTAAACGCTTTGTATTTAAACATAAAAAATAAATAACCTACAAAAATGCCTACGTAATTAGCAGCCATATCTAATAGACTGTAAGAACGATAAGGCGTTAGTAATTGCAAAAATTCGGTTATAAACGGAATTAATAGGAAAAAACTCAAAAAAATAAAAAAATAAAGTGTTTTAGACTTTTTGTAAAAAGCCGTAAAAAAAAGATCTGCTCCGATGAAATATATTAAAAAATGAACTATTTTATCTTCTCCTTTGAAAGTATTATAATTTATTTTTGGCACGGATACAGTAAGATAAAGCACCAGGATTATGTATATGAAAAAAAGAGTTTTCCAAAAATAATCAGATACTTTTTTTATATTGATTTGAGAATTTTTTTTCAATTATCCCATTTCCGCCTTTCTCTTAGTGATTAGGATGTATAGAAAAGGGGCTTTCGCCCCTTATTCGCTATGATAATCTAAAGGTTTCAGTTCTATCGTAATCATCTTTTATTTGTTTATACCTCGAATGAGCAGATCTCGCCATTTTTTCTATTATACTGGGTAAATCGCTTTCTTTCCAATCATTTCCTAAAAATTCGTATAGCTCATTTTTAAATTTAAAATAAGGTTCTTCATCAGGATCAAATTGCACATATTCCTCAAATAATTTTTTATCGACCTTTTCCTCACCGTATATCTTTTCTAACAGTTTGCTAACACTTCTTGAAAAGATTTGTGGTATTTCTGAAAATTTTTTAGCAAGGTCTAATTGATATTGATAATCTGGTTTAATTTCATTATAATACTTTATATAAGATTTCACTATCATCCCTCCTCACTCTAATTAGTACTTACTTTAGAAATTCCAAAATCCTTATTATATGTATATTTTAGCGTTGATTCTTTTACAAAATACCTCCATAGCTCTAATCTTCACTAATTCTTAATTCCTTTAACTTTTTTGGTACTTGTAGCCAAGGAAGGGAGGGGAGGGCTCCGCCCTGGACCCATTTTAAATTCAAAAGCTTATTTTTTAAAACGCTTTATTTCTAAAGTCTCTATCTAATTTTGATCGATTATTTATTTTTTTAGCCCCTTCGGTACTTGTACCGAAGGAGGGGGGAGGGCTCCGCCCTGGACCCATTTTAAATTCAAAAGCTTATTTTTAAAAACGCTTTATTTCTAAAGTCTCTATCTAATTTTGATCGATTGTTTATTTCTTTAGCTTCTTCGGTACTTGTACCGAGAGGGGGAGGGCTCCGCCCTGGACCCATTTTAAATTCAAAAGCTTATTTTTTAAAACGCTTCATTTCTAAAGTCTCTATCTAATTTTGATCGATTATTTATTTTTTTAGCCTCTTCGGTACTTGTACCGAAGGAGGGGGGAGGGCTCCGCCCTGGACCCATTTTAAATTCAAAGCTTATTTTTAAAAACGCTTCATTTCTAAAGTCTCTATCTAATTTTGATCGATTGTTTATTTCTTTAGCTTCTTCGGTACTTGTACCGACAGGGGGAGGGCTCCGCCCTGGACCCATTTTAAATTCAAAAGCTTATTTTTAAAAACGCTTTATTTCTAAAATTCCTACTAATTAGTTAAAGAATAAGTGGAACGGCTAAAAAATTCTTCTTTAAAAAATTTAAATTCATCTTTTTCAATGGCATTTCTCATTCTTTCTACCAATGAAATGTTAAATCGCAAATTATGTATACTTAAAAGAATTTTCCCAAGCATCTCTTCTCTTTTAAAAAGGTGGTGTAAATATCCTCTGGAATGGTTTTTACAAGTGTAACAGTCACATTCATCATCTATGGGATTTTCATCGTATTTGACTGCCGAAGATTTTAAATTTAATTTACCCTTCCATGTCAATGCAGTTCCATGTCTGCCCATTCTAGTTGGCAAAACACAATCAAACATATCCATTCCATTTTCAACAGAAAGAAACATCATCGTTGGTGAACCTATTCCCATAATATAACGCGGTTTATTATCTGGAAGCTGGTTACCAAATGCTTTTAAAATCTTTTCTGAATCTTGATATTTTTCTCCAACGGCAAGTCCTCCAAGAGCATAACCATCAAAATCTAAAGAGGTAATTTGAGACAAGCTAAGTGATCTTAAGTCTTCAAACAACCCTCCTTGGACAATACCAAATAAAGCCTGATCTTTTTTATAATGATACTTTTTAGACCTTAAAGCCCATTTAAAAGTTTTTTCTACACTTTCTTTAACTGTGTTATAATCCGATAATGAATTTACACAAACATCCAACACCATTGCTATATCCGATCCTATGACATTTTGAATATCCAATGATTTTTCTGGTGTAATCTCAATTTCAGAACCATCAAGGGGAGATTTGAAAACTACCTTTTCATCTGTGAGCTTGGTTTTGGGTAAAGAAAAAACTTGAAATCCTCCACTATCAGTTAAAATTGGCTTTTGCCAATTCATAAAATTGTGAAGACCTTCAAAATTAGACAAAACATCCATTCCAGGCCTTAAATACAGATGTAAAGCATTCCCGAGTATGATTTCTGTTCCTATTTGATCTAAATAATATTTAGTCAAACCTTTAACCGTTGCATTTGTTCCTACAGGCATAAAAACTGGGGTTTCAATCATTCCGTGTTTTGTAATAATTTGTCCTCTTCTTGCACCTGTATATTTGTCTATATGTTTTATTTCGAATTTTATAGGAGCTTCGTCCATTAATTACGCATTTCCTCCTTTAATTCTTCTATTAACGAATCAGCCTCATTTGTGAATTCAACCAAGTCGTTTGATATATTTTCTTTTTCCTCATCGTTATTGACCTTTTCCAAGTTGCTTTTGACAGAGATTAAAGCAGAGTTCAAGCAAGCCCAGGCTATATAACATACTCTTTTTGCTTCCACTTTTAAATTAGGATCCCCATACTTGTAAATTTCATAACAATTTCTCAGTATGTTGTAATTAAGCTTCGCAACATTGAAAGAATTTATAACAATGTTTTTTAAAATTTTATCTTTGTCTTCAGACTTTTCAAAAGATTCAACATTATGCGAAGATTTTTCTGCATAATTTAAAAGTTTTTCCTTAATTTCCAAAAGATTTTCTAATGCCATCTCCAAAGTATTCTCATAATCTACAGCTTTTTTAGAAATTATTGTCTGATTAGCAATCATAGCACCTAACGTAGCTGCTAAAGTCCCAATCATAGCATTAGCAGTTGAAACAGCAAAGTTAGGAGGTAACTCTGAAATTTCGTTCAAAATTTCTTCAAAATTCATTTGTTTATTCATTTCATTCACCCCCTATTTCTTATTTTTATTCATTTTAAAATTCTAAAAATTATATTTTCTAAAGTATCTATAATTTTCTATTTTCATTAATATTATATCATATAAAAAATTCTTAAAACTTTATGACACTTTTAAATTCTTATTTTTTCATAAATTTATAGGCTTTCATATTATTGTAAGTTCTTTTGGAAACTTGTTTAAAACTCGGCATCCATCATCGGTTACAAGAACCAAATCTTCGATTCTAACTCCTCCAACTCCAGGTAAGTATATACCAGGTTCTATAGAAAATATCATGCCAGCTTCAAGAATAATTTGACTATTTTGTGATATATAAGGCATCTCATGTATTTCTAATCCTACACCATGACCTGTTCTATGTATAAAATATTGGCCATAACCTTTTTGATTTATAACACTTCTTGCAGCATCATCAACTTCATAAGCCATAACACCAGGTTTTACTTTTTCTATAGCTTTCAAATTTGCTTCTAAAACAATTTGATATATATTCTTTAAAGTTTCTATAGGGTTTCCAAAAAAAACTGTCCTTGTCATATCAGAACAATAATGATCTTTTATACATCCCATATCTATTAATACAGCTTCTCCATCTTTTATCTTTGTATTTTGAGGGATATGATGAGGATCTGAAGCATTCTTTCCATACGCTACTATTGGCTCAAAAGAAACTTCGTCCGCGCCCTCTCTTTCAAAAATATTCTTAATTGCTTTTGCTAAGTATTTCTCAGGTAACATCTCAGGAATTACACTTATAACCTTCTCCATTGATGAATCGTTTATAATTGAAGAAGCTTGCATAAGTTCAATTTCTTCAGAATCCTTCTTCATTCTTAACTTGCTTATTAACGGTGTTATGTTTTGAAACACAGAAACTGTTCCTATGATTTTTAATAAATCTAATAGAAACCCTGATCTCCACTGTTCTTCAATTCCTATCGTTTTGTCTTTGTTAATAAGCTGAGATAATATTATTATAGGATCTTGAGAATCTGAGTAGTTTATTATATCAACTTCTTTCAAATTAGTTATTTTTATCATTTCATTTAATATTAGTTTTGTTTCTCCAAAAATATTTACATAAAACGCAAGGAGGCGTTCTCCTGGTTCTATCCATTCTCCTAAAAAATAATACAAAGAAGGAGTGGAAGTAATTATAACTTGGTGAATATTTTGTTTTCGCATAAGATCTAAAAATTCGTTTAATCTTTGTTCTTTCATATATCTGTATTTCCTCCTTAAAAAATTATTTTTTACTCACGTTGGAAATTGCCATGGACCCATTTTAAATTTACACACTTATTTTCCAAAAGTTCTCATTTTTAAAGTCCTTATCTGAATTTTTTAACTTTTTCGGTACTTGTACCGAGAGGGGGCGCGGGCTCCGCCCTGGACCCGCTTTAAATTAAAAACCCTATTTTAAGAAAATTATTATTTCTAAAGTTTCATTTTAATTCTTAATTTCCTTAAACTCTTCGCTACGTATAGAGAGGGAGGGGAGAGGGGCTCCGCCCTGGACCCACTTTTAAATTCAAAACCCTATTTTTAAAAAGTCTTCTATTTTAAAGTTTTATCTAATTTTGACCAATTGTTTATTTCTTTAGCTCTTCGGTACTTGTACCGAGAGAGAGAGGGCTCCGCCCTGGACCCAACTTTAAACCCAAAACTCATTTCTAAAGTCCTTATCTAATTTTGACCAATTATTTATTTTTTTAGCTCTTCGGTACTTGTACCGAGGGGGAGGAGAGGGCTCCGCCCTGGACCCAACTTTAAACCCAAAACTCATTTCTAAAGTCTTTCTCTAATTTTGACAAATTGTTTATTTTTTAAGTTATTCGGTACTTGTACCGAGAGAGGAAGGGGCTCCGCCTTGAACCCGTTATAAAATCAAAATCTTACTTTTAAAAAGTCCTCATTTTAAAGTCTTTATATAATTTTGACAAATTGTTTATTTTTTTAGCTCTTCGGTACTTGTACCGAGAAAGGGAGAGGGCTCCGCCCTGAGCCAGCTTTTAAATTCACACGTTTATTTTCCAATTTATCTAACAAAAAATTCCTATAAATGCGATCTTTAAAATTATTATAACATAAAAAAACTGCACCCCTAAGGTGCAGTTCATATTGAAAAATTCTTATTCTTTTATTTCTTTTACTTTAAACCACCAATCATACCCTTCTTGACTTGATGCTTTTCTTTCCAAAGCATCTTTGTATGTTGCCACAGGTGGTATGATTACTTTATTTCCTAATATAGAATTTTCAGGCCAGTTACCAGGAACTACTACTTTCTGTTTATCAGAAAGTTGAAGAGCTTTCACTGCTCTGTATACTTCATTAATGTTTCTTCCAACTTCTGACGGATAATACATAATAAGTCTTATTACTCCTTCAGGGTCTATAACAAAAACAGCTCTAACTGTTGCAGAACCTTTTTCAGGGTCTACCATACCTAATTTTGTTGCAACTTTTCCCAGGGAATCGGCTATGATTGGAAAAGTGATCTCTACTCCAACATTTTCTTTAATCCATTCCATCCATTTTATATGTGCATGAACTTGATCAATAGAAAGGCCTAATAGTTCTGTATTGATCTTTCTAAATTCATCATGCTTTTTCGCAAATTCAACAAACTCAGTGGTACAAACAGGTGTAAAATCTCCTGGGTGACTAAATAAAATTAACCATTTACCTTTATAATCTTTTGGTAATTCTTTTTTACCGTCTGTTGTAACTACAGTCATCTCTGGAAACCTTTCTCCTATTAAAGGAATTCTACCTTCCATCTTGATTTACCTCCCTTTCTTAATTTTTATCTCTACTCATTTTAGGAATTCCAAAACCTAAGTTTTGCCAATATTTTAGTTTTAAATTCAAAACCTTACTATTAAAAACACTTCATTTCTAAAGTACCTATCTAATTCTTATTAACTATGAATTTCTTTAGCTCTTCGGTACTTGTACCGAAGGAGGTGAGGGGGGCTCCGCCCTGAACCCACTTTTAAATTCAAAAGATTACTTTTAAAAAGTTCTCCATTTTANNATTCGGTACTTGTACCGAGAGTGGAGAGGGCTCCGCCCTGGACCCATAAAAAGCTTATTTTTCAAAAGTTCTCTATTTTAAAGTCTTTATATAATTTTGACAAATTGTTTATTTTTTAAGTTACTCGGTACTTGTACCGAGAGAGGGAGAGGGCTTCGCCCTGGACCCGTTATAAAATCAAAATTCTATTTTTCAAAAATTCCCATTTCTAAAGTATTTATTAATTCTTATTTCTACTTATTTTAGAAATTCCAAAACTAAAAAGAAGGTCTCTGACCAAAACTTTTTTAGATTCTCCTAAGATTATTATATCAATCTAAAATTAAAAAATAAGTAAATTTATAAATACTATTTTTGAGATTATATTAAGAAACAGTTTTTTTGAAATCTGTTTTTGTCTTTAAAAATTTTTCTAATGAAAACCTATTTTGAGTCGATAATAAATTAGATAACTTTAGAAATTAGTTTTGGAATTTAAAGTGGATCGAGGCAAAGCCCCTTTCTCTTCTTGGTACAAGTCTCAAGAAGTTAAAAAATAGACAATTAGTAAAACTTAGAACCGTAGAGATCTTCTATAAAAACTTGGGACTAAAATATTGATAAAATTTCTAAAGTGCATATAAATTAAATAGGAACTTTAGAAATGAAAATTTTCAGAAAATAAGCATTTGAATTTATAACGGGTCCAGGGCGGAGCCCTCTTCCTCTCCTTCGGTACTTGTACCGAAAAGGTTAAAGAAATTAAAATAGAAGTTCCATAATTTCTAAAGTGCATATAAATTAGACGAAAGGAGGAAAAATAATGGATATAAATAACATTAATCCCATGGGGAACAACAATTTTAATAAAATTAATGAAGCCAACACTAAAAAAACAAACGAAAAACAATTACTAAGAGATTACAACCAAGAAAATGTTTATAACATTACAGGAAATTCTAAAAGATATGTAGAATTATCAAAAGAGATTCCAGAAATAAGAGAGGATATTGTTGCTAAATTAAAAGAAGCAATTGAAAATGGCTCATATCAAATTGATGTTGAGAAAATTGTGAACAAAATGCTTGAATAAAAAGGTGGTGACCCTCATTTCTAACTTAGATGAGTTTAAGGGTATTTTAGATTTGCAAAATTCATTACTAAATCAATTAAAACAAGCTTTTATAGAATTGCGAGAAAATATTACAAAAAAAGCCGCTGTAAAAGAAGTTAATAATAAACTTTTAGAAATCGAAGTTCTCGCTAATGATTTTAGAAAAATTGAAAATTTGAGGAATGAAGTAGTTTTAAATTTATGTAGAGATGAAAATATAGACAATAATATAGAATCTTTGATGGAATATTTTACAAAAAAAGATTATAAAACGGCGCTCTTGCTTTCTCAGTTGGTTTTAAATGTAAAAGAATTAATGGATGAAATAAATCTATTAAACGATATAATTGTTTTTCAAACAAATTTAAACGATTTTATTTATAAAATATTGAATCCTGCTTCATTAACTCATGGAAAAACATATACTAATACGGGAAAAGATAAAGACAGTAATATTTCTACTAAAAGTTGGAGGGGTTAAAATGTGTGCGATGACTCTGTATGGCATGTTGAATACAGGATTGTTGGGAGTTTATACAAACAAAGTTGCGATGAGTGTAACCGCACACAATATTGCTAATGCAAATACTCCGGGATTTTCAAGACAAACTCCTGTAATGGTAACAAATCCGCCTATTTATTTAAGTAGTATGGGAGGTTCAGGACGCTCTTTATCTTTTGGTACAGGTGCAACTGTTGCTGATATCCAAAGGATTAGGGATGAATTTTTAGACTTACAATTTAGAGAAACATCGGCACGCTTACAATATTGGGAAAATATTTACTCAAATATACATTATATTGAACAACTTTTTGGTGAACCAGGAGAAACAGGATTAAGAAATATGTACGATTCTTTTTGGGCTTCTATTGAAGAATTAAAATCAGATCCTTCAAATGAAGCTGCTAAAGCTCAAATCGTTTTTCGAGCTGATGAATTGATAAATACAATGAAAGACCTTGATTATAGATTACAAGAACTCGCAAATGATATAAATAGCGAAATTAAACTCAGAATTGATCAAATAAATGGTAACTTAGAAAGAATCGCAGATCTCAATCAAAAAATTTTGACAGTAAGTACAATCGGAGGCAGTCCTAATGATTTATTAGACGAAAGAGATAGATTATTAGATCAATTAGCAGAACTATCTGATATTAGAATAACTACTCTTGCAAATGGTCAAATGTCTTTGAGTATAGGAGATAAAGTGATTCTAAATGGTTCGCATTATCAAAAAATACATTTAGAAACCTTACCGCAAACAGGGGATTATTATCAAGCATACGTTGGAAACAGCCCGCTAACATTTGGAGACGGCAAAATGAAAGCTCTTTTTGAATTAAGAGATGAAATAATACCTTCGTATAGAAAACAATTGGATGAGTTTGGATTATATTTAGTCGATACTACAAACCTTATATATAAAGAAGGATGGGATGCTACAGGAACTATAAAAGGAGCTCAATTTTTTACGGATATTAGTACACAAACAGGTTTTGAAAATTCGCGATTATTCAGAATAGCAGGTAACGTCGATGTTTTTCATTCAGCAAATATTAACTACGTTACAAGTAACAAGACTTTTTATAATGATCCGCTAATTGATTTAACAGATCCTAATACCCCTTTTAATATTTTTTCTATTTCGTCATCAGATGTTTTATCAGGATCATCTCTTCCAATTTCTGTAAATTATGATCCTACAAATAATGCAATATACTTAGAGAGTACTTCTCCTTTGGAAGACAAACTTATCCTTGATTTAGACGGTTCCTTTTTTAAACAGTATGGTTTTGCAAAGAAAGAAGTTGGGGCGTACAAGATTGATGTAAACAATGTCATACCTGGAAGTTTGAGTTTCGTGGTTAATGGAAACGATTATAATATAAATTTTTCAAATGAAACAGAGTTAGTAGACAATATAAATTCTAATGCGGGAGGTTATTTGAAAGCTTTTGAAAATGACGGTTATATTTATATTGTTCCAACAGAAAAAGTTCCAAATTACGATTTAAACACTATTGTTTTAAATGATGTTGAAGGCTCTCTCTCGCAAATGGAAGCTCAAAGAATTACTCTTGACGCCTTAGATATTTCACAACCTACACTAAATAATTTGTTAGGTTCACATAATACTTTAGAAATGAGTATAAATGGAATAAGAATAGAAATTAATCCTTTAAAAGACAATATATATGATTTAATTGATAAAATAAATGCTACAAATACCGGAGTTACCGCATCGATTACTCCACAAGGAAAGTTTATTTTAAGAGCAGGTAATTTCATTGATTTTGATATGCAAAACGTTACTATTAAAGGTCCGGAAAATTTATTTAAAGCATTAGGTTTAATTGAAACTACCTCAAATAACATAATCACGCTGATTTCTCCAAATATGTCTCCTCAAAATATCGAAGAACGTTTTTCTAAAGCTGATTTGTTGAGAATAGACAATACCATAGGGATAATCAATCAAATCAATGTTTCTCAAAATTTAAAAAGTAATCCTTCTTTATTAGCAATTGATTTAGGTTATTATGATGGTTCAAACTACTATCCTACAGGTCCTGGCAATGTTAGCGTATGGAACGAAATTTCAAAATTAAAAAACCTTAGCATATTAGATAATGGTAGAATAGGATTTTCGGATTTTTTAGCAAATATAATAACGGATATGGGAGTTAAAGGTGAAAATGCATATAAAATGCGGTTAAACAGTGAAACCTTAAATTCTCAAATAAGCCTTGAAAAAGAAAGAGTAATGGGGGTTTCAATAGATGAAGAAATGGCTAATATTATAAAATATCAACAAGCTTTTAATGCTTCAGCAAGAGTTATTACAGCCATAGATCAAATGCTCGGAACTGTGATCAACAATTTAGGCACAGTAGGAAGATGAGGGAGGAAATATTATGAGAATTACTGAAAATCTTTTAAATAAGCAAGCTCTTAAAGATATTCAATATGTTTTAAAGAGATATAGTGATTTAAGTTCTCAACTTACTTCAGGTAAAAAGGTTAGATATCCTTCAGATAACGCAGCTGTAGCAACAAGAATTTCAAATCTTGATAGTCGGATACGGGAGATTGAAAGGTACAAAACTAACGTGGAAATGGCAAAAAATTATGTTAATATGTATGATTCTTCAATTCAAGAAATTAGTACTGTATTTTTAAGAATAAAAGAATTGGCTGTTCGAGGATCAAACGGTTCTTTAAATAACGATGATAGGATGGCTATTTCGGAAGAATTAAATAAAATTAACACACATTTGGTTTCTATAGCCAACACTCAAATTAGTGGAAATTACATATTTGGTGGTGCTCAAAACAACTCTCCGGTTGTGTCAGATGACTTTAAAATATTGACTCCTTCCGAAGCAAATTTAAGACAAAAAATATCAATAGGCTCCCAAGAAGTTGTATATGGATTAACTGTATACGATGTTTTTGTCACGGATAGTGGCGCTTCAGCTTTCGGAATAATAAATAGACTGTCACAGGCAATTGGATCCGGCACAAGCGAGGCTATTCAACAAGAATTGGGTAACATTGATGAAATTCAGTCAAAAGCACTTAATTCTTTAGCAAAAGTAGGAGGAACTCAAAGACTTCTTGATATGACTTCAAATAGAATGGAAGAGTTTAATATATTTTCAACTGAGTTCTTGTCTAACGAAGCCGATGCAGACATTGCTCAAGTTATTATGGATTTATCTATACAACAAAGTGTTTTGCAAGCTGCTTTACAAGCGGCAGGAAATATTATTCCTCCGACCTTAGCTGATTTTTTATAAGGAGGTTTTTAGAGAATGATAAAAGATTTTGAAACTAAACTTGGAAATGTTAAAATAGATACAGAAAAAATAATTACTTTTGAGTACGGAATACCTGGTTTTGAAAGTCACAAAAAATTTGCTATAATTGAATTAGAATCAACTTATCCAATCATGTGGCTTGTTTCTTTAGAAGATAAAAACGTGGCTTTTCCTGTAACTTTTCCAAAACTCATTAGAAATGATTATGAAGTAGTTTTACCAGAAGATATAGTGGCATATCTTCAATTAGAAGATCCTGAAGATGCTGTTATATTAAGTATTTTGACTATCCCACAAAACAAAGATGATATAACAATAAATTTGGCTGCTCCTATTATTATATCCAAAAAAAACAATAAAGGGTTGCAGTTTTTGATTGAAAATAACAATTACAAGATTAGACATTATTTAGTGGAAGAAATGGAGAGGAACTCTGAACTGCTTTCTGTTCAAAAAGATGGTGACTAACTTTGCTTATACTGTCTCGAAAAACTGGTGAATCAATTATCATAAAAATTGGTGATAAAGAAATTAAAATGACTCTTGTTGAAATTAACAATGGGAGTATAAAGCTTGGTTTTGAGGCAGCAAGAGATATAAAAATATACAGAGATGAAGTATATCAAGAAATCGTAAATCAAAACAAAGCATCAGTTATAAGCGATATAGATTTAGCAAAAGAAATAAATAAAAAAATTAATTTACAAAAAGAAAAACAAAAGTTCAACGGGTAAAAGATAATTAAGGTGGCGGAGCTTTTCCATCTTTTTTGTTGTACTTAGTGAAGAAGTTTAAGGAATTCATATTTCGTGAGAATTATATAGAGACTTTAAAATGGAGAACTTTTTAAAAATAAGCTTTTTATGGGTCAGGGCGGAGCCCTCTTCCTCTATCGGTACAAGTACCGAAAAGTTAAAAAATTCAGGTAGTACTTTAGAAATAATGATTTTTAAAAATAAGGTTTTGAATTTAAAATGGGTCCAGGGCAGAGCCCTCCTCCCCCTTTCTTTGGTACAAGTACCGAAAAGTTAAGAGAATTAAATTGAAACTTTAGAAATAATGATTTTCTGAAAAATAAGATTTTGAATTTAAAATGGGTTCAGGGCGGAGCCCTCCTCCCCCTGCTTTGAAGCATCAATCAAGTTAAAAATTACTTAATACCTTTAAAAACGAAGTTTTTGATTTTAAAAGCGGGTTCAGGGCAAAGTTGAATTTTAGAATGTTACAGTGAGTAAAAAAATTTATATCCAGGAGGAATCTGTTAATGGAACAAATAAAAGCCATAATTGGAAAAGCAAAAGAAGTTAAACCATTAATAATAAATAACGAAATAACTAAGAATGTAGAAAAAAGAATACTGATTGGAAAAAGTAATCTTGGAGCTCCAAATTTTGTGATGAGACTTTTTACAGTAAAGCCTGGTGGGCATTCACCTAAGCATTCCCATAGATGGGAACATGAAATCTTTATAGTAAAAGGAAAAGCTGAAGTATATGATGGAGAAAAATATAATTTAGTAGAAGAAGGAAGTTATGTTTATATACCACCTTATGTTGAACATCAACTAAAAAATGCAGGTAATGAAGACTTAGAGTTTATATGTGTAATTCCAACTTCTGCAGATGAAGAGTAATTTTAAAATCTTATTAAAAAAACACTATCAGTAAAAACTGATAGTGTTTTTTAGTTGAATTTATGTTAACTTATACTATCTACTCTCTTTTTCCAAGTTCCATATCAAGCATAAATAATGCTGTTTTTTCATCTTTAATAAATTCTAAAGCATCAACTATATTTTTGGTTTGAGCTTCTTCTTCTACCTGTTCAGCTACATACCATTGTAAGAAATTGTATGTAGAATGATCATTTAACTCTTTTGAAAGGTCTACAAGCTTATAAATGGATTCTGTTACAAAAATCTCATGTTCATAGGCATCTTTAAATGCTTCCAAAGGACTTTCCCAGCTATTTTTTGGAGCTTGAATAGCTTCTAATTCAACGACTCCACCTTTGTCATAAATATAATCGTAAATTTTATGGGCATGATTCAATTCTTCCTTTACCTGCGATTTCATCCATTTTGCAAAACCTTTTAAATTTATTGAATCAAAATAAGAAGCCATGGAAAAATAAAGATAAGCAGAATATATCTCTTTGTTTATTTGTTCGTTTAAACTTTTTAGCATTCTTTCATCCAATTTCATTAATTATCTCCTCCTTTTGAATTTTAATATATTCATTAATTATTTTTTTATAAAATATTCTCTCCTTTCTAATAACTACTAATTCTTAATTTCTTTAACTTCTTCGCTGCGTGTAGCGAAGGAGGGGAGAGGGCTCTGCCCTGGACCCACTTTTAAATTCAAAACCTTACTTTTAAAAAGTTATTATTTCTAAAGTCTTTATATAATTTTGATAAATTGTTTATTTCTTAAGTTATTCGGTACTTGTACCAAGAAGGGAGAGGGCTCTGCCCTGGACCCATAAAAAGCTTATTTTTAGAAAATTATTATTTCGAAAATCCACATTTAATTCTTTTAACTTTTTCGGTACTTGTACCGAGAGGGAGGGAGGGCTCCGCCCTGGACCCATTTTAAATTCAAAACCTTACTTTTAAAAAGTTATTATTTCTAAAGTCTTTATCTAATTTCGACAAATTGTTTATTTCTTTAGCTCTTCGGTACTTGTACCGGGAGAGGGGAGAGGGCTCCGCCCTGGACCCACTTTAAATTCAAAATCTTACTTTTAAAAAGTCTCCATTTTAAAGTCTTTATATAATTTTGACAAATTGTTTATTTCTTAAGTTATTCGGTACTTGTACCGAGGGGGGAGAGGGCTCCGCCCTAGACCCATTATAAAATCAAAAGATTATTTTCAGAAAATCGTTATTTCTAAAGTACTATCTGAATTTTTTAACTTTTCGGTACTTGTACCAAGAGGGGAGAGGGCTCTGCCCTGAACCCGTTTTAAAATCAAAAGATTATTTTTAAAAAGTTCTCCATTTTAAAGTCTCTATCTAATTTTGATAAATTGTTTATTTCTTTAGCTCTTCGGTATTTGTACCGGGAGATGGGAGAGGGCTCTGCCCTGAACCCATTTTTAAATTCAAAACCTTATTTTTCAGAAAATCATTATTTCTAAAGTTTCAATTTAATTCTCTTAACTTTTCGGTACTTGTACCGAGAGGGGAGAGAGCTCCGCCCTGAACCCACTTTTAAAATCAAAAGATTATTTTCAGAAATGCTCCTTTTCTAAAAGTTCCCATCTATTTCTTTGATTTTGTCGGTACACATCTGAAGTATAGGAGAGGGCTCCGCCCTGGACCCATTATAAAATCAAAAGATTATTTTTAAAAAGTTCTCCATTTTAAAGTCTCTATCTAATTTTGATAAATTGTTTATTTCTTAAGTTATTCGGTACTTGTACCGAGAAGAGAAAGGGGCTCCACCTTAAACCCATTTTAAATTCAAAAGATTATTTTTAAAGTACTGTCTAATTTTAATTATACCAAATAAATTTTAAATTTTTATAAAATATCTAATTAAAACTGATTAATAAGTTACTTTTAAAGATGAATAGTTCAAAAATTTTATCTTTTAGAAAGATACAAAAAATTATTAAATTGTGTATAATATTATTGTTAGAAAACGTTTTCATGGAGGTGTATTTAGATGGATAAAACTATTAAAGATTATTCAAAGATGAGATGGTTTAACAAGTTTGGTAATAAAATAGGGTTGATACTTATTTTGCTTGCTTTAATTCCTACCATTTTTTTAGTAACTTATATGGTTTTATTTGTTCAAAATCGTTCTGTGGAAAGCGAAATGAAAGTTTTAGAATCTATAAACAAACTCAACCACGAATATTTTCTACAAATAGAAGAATATAATAAAATGGTTCAAGAACAGCTTAATCTTTATAATGCTTATTTATTAGAACAAATAGATAAAATTGAATCCGATATCTCTAAACAAATAGAAGAAAGCTACATAAAATCTTTTGATGATTCGCTAAGAACATTGGCTATAATATTTAACAATTTTTTAAATTCAGAAAAAACTTCATTAGAAAAAACCGGAAAGTTAATAGCTTCAGAAGCTACTATTAAAGAAAAGGCAGCTTCTAAAACAATTTCTTTGATAGAAAGGTATGGTTTGCTTGAACCATTTGTTACTACCCAAGAATATAACGGTATACAACTTTGGATTACATATCCTCCAGAAACCCCCGGCTCTGGGATAGAAATCAATTTTAATAATAATACTTACAAGGTACAAAAGAAAGCCGAAACATATTTAAAAGGATACGAATACACAAAAGACGTGAAAATTGAAGACTTCCTTAAAAAAAACTTTGAAGAAATTTTAAAAATGGGATATCTAACACCTGTTGTAACAACAAAAACTTTTGATTCTATCCCCTTTTTCATAGGTATTTTTCCAGTTGCGGATCCAATTGCAACCAATACAGTTAATGGTTTTCTTGTTATTTTAGAAGAATTTGAAAACCAAAAGTTATTGGAAATTTCCAATTTACTAAATGCACAACTCACGATTTTTGACCAAAATTATAATGTTTTGTATTCTAAATTCCCTAAAGAAGAAGTCTTTTTGGATAAAAACAAGCTTAATCAACAATTTATTACTGAAAATATTATAAATAAGTCAATGAGAAGTTATTATACAGGGATAAATGAATTTGATGGTATTTATGTACAAATAAGTAAAGATTATGAAGAAGTTGAAACATCTATAAATATACCTTTAGAAACTTCCTTTGAACTTCCTTCTTTATCTGTTCAAGAAATAGACGTTGATATAGACTTAGGTCTAAACGAAATAATCAAAAATATAATAGTTATTTTAATCATATTAATAATTGTGATCATAATATTCTCTTATATGTTTGGAAAGAGTTTTGGAGATAGGATTAGTAATTTGACTTCTAACGTTAAAAAGATGTCAAAAGGAGATCTAACAGTAGACTTTGAAAGCAAAAGCAAAGATGAGATAGGACAGATGGCGAATGCACTATCAGAGATGAGCAAAGAATTAAGAAAATCGATGAGTTCAATAAAAGAAGCATCAGAAAAAGTAGATAACGCATCCATAAAACTAACAAAAGCATCCCAAGAAAGCAGGAATAATTCTGAAGAGTTAAAGACACAAATGGATACGATACAGGCATATGCAGAAGAAACAACAGGAAAAGTAGAAGAAGTAACA